>NZ_CP067412.1:6300000-6530000 GCF_023375815.1 Pseudomonas sp. HS6
TCAGCCGTGCGTCGAGTGCATTGGTCAGTTCGCTGAGTTTCAGGGCCTTAAGCATGGGCCACCTCCCACGCGGTCAGGGCGTGATCAGCCTCGACCAGATCGGAGAATGCATGGCGCTCGCCGTTGATTTCCTGATAGTCCTCGTGACCCTTGCCGGCCAGGACCACCACGTCATCCGCCGAGGCGCTGGCGATCAGTTGCGCAATGGCCTGGCCACGGCCGGCCACGAACGACACGTTATCCACAGCCGCAAAACCGGCACGGATGTCATCGAAGATCACCGCTGGATCTTCGGTACGCGGATTGTCATCGGTGACCAGCACGCGGTCGGCCAGACGCTCGACCACTTCGGCCATCAACGGGCGCTTGCCGCGATCACGGTCACCGCCACAGCCGAACAGGCACAGCAACTGGCCTTTGACGTGTGGACGCAGCGCAGTCAGGACTTTTTCCAGCGCATCCGGCGTGTGGGCGTAATCGACCACCACCAGTGGCTGGGTGCCACCGCCGAGACGCTGCATGCGTCCGGCCGGGCCTTCGAGTTTCGGCAGCACCTTGAGGATTTCGTCGAGGGCGTAATCCAGGCCAAGCAAGGCACCGACTGCGGCCAATACGTTGCTCAGGTTGAAACGGCCCAGCAATGTGCTGCGCAGATGATGTTCGCCCTGCGGCGTGACCAGCGTGGCGCGCACGCCGTGGTCGTCGAACTGCGCTTCGCGGACATAAAGATAGGCGCTGTTGTCGAGCAGGCTATAAGTGATCAGGCGCGACTCACGTTTTTCAGCAGCCAGTTGCCGACCGAAATCGTCGTCCAGATTGACCACTCGGCACTTCAGATCATTCCATGCGAACAGCTTGGCCTTCGCTTCGGCGTAGGCCTCCATGGTGCCGTGATAATCGAGGTGATCGCGGGACAGGTTGGTCATCACCGCGACGTCGAACGCCAGCGAGGTGACTCGGCCCTGATCCAGACCATGGGACGAGACTTCCATGGCCACGGCTTTGGCGCCGGCCTTTTTCAGGTCGCCCAGAGTCGCTTGCATGGCGATCGGATTCGGCGTGGTGTGCAGGCCGCTTTGCAGCGCGCCGTAGAAACCGGAGCCGAGGGTGCCGACGATGCCGCAATGCTGGCCGAGCAGGTCCAGCGCCTGGGCAACCAGTTGAGTCACGCTGGTTTTGCCGTTAGTGCCGGTCACGCCCACCAGATTCAGGTGATGACTTGGCTCACCGTAAAAACGGCCGGCGATATCCGACAGCTGCGCGGCCAGGCCTTTGACCGGAATCAACGGCACGTCAGTGATCGGCAGTACGGTGGCGCCTTCCACTTCATAAGCCACGGCGGCCGCACCACGGGTGAGCGCATCAGCAATGTGCGCACGACCGTCGAACTTGCCGCCCGGCACCGCGAGGAACAGATCGCCCGCGCGCACGTTACGGCTGTCGAGCGCCAGTTCACGGATCAACAGATCGTGGCCGGCGTGGGGGAAAATCTTGTTCAGACTAAGAGACATCAGCCGCGCCCTCCATTGGCTTTCAGCGGAACGGCCGGGGTGGCATTGGCCTGTTGTGTTGTCGGCAGGTTGTCCGGGGTCACGTTCATCAGACGCAGGGTGCCGGACATCACACGGCTGAACACCGGCGCCGAAACCAGACCACCGAAGTAACCGGCCTTGCTCGGTTCATCGATCACCACGACGATGGCGTAACGCGGATCGCTCATCGGGCCGAAACCGGCGAACAGCGAGCGGTACGAGTTTTCGGCGTAGCCCTTGGTGCCCACCGACGTCTTGCGCGCAGTACCCGACTTGCCCGCCACGTGATACGCCGGCACCTGCGCACGGAACACACCGCGCGGCGCCTCGATCACTTGTTGCAGCATGCCTTGCATGGTTTTCGCGACGGCCTCCGGCAGTACCTGAGTGGTCTGCGGCGCCTTGTCGGTTTTGATCAGGGTCAGCGGCGCGAGGCGACCGTTGTTGGCTAGCGCCGAGAACGCGTGCACCAGTTGAATCGCGGTCACCGAAATACCGTAGCCGTAGGACAGCGTTGCGGTTTCGGCTTTACGCCACTCGCGGTAGTTCGGCAGGTTGCCGACACGTTCGCCCGGGAAACCGAGGCCAGTGTCCTGGCCGAGGCCGACTTTCTGCGCGAGACGGAAAATGGTTTCGCCGCCGATATCGAACGCGACCTTACTCATGCCGACGTTACTGGAATTGATCAGAATGCCGGTCAGGTCGAGTACCGGACCTTCGGTCTTCGATACGTCCTTGATCGTGTATTTGCCGATCTGCAGGGAGCCCGGATACACCTCGACGGTGTCGCTCGGTTTCCAGCGGCCGGTTTCGATCGCGGCGCTCATCGAGATCGCTTTCATGGTCGAGCCCGGCTCGAACACGTCGATCATCGCGCGGTTACGCATCATCGCCGGTTGCAGGTTGCGACGGTTGTTCGGGTTGTAGGTCGGCTGGTTGACCATAGCGAGGATCTCGCCGGTCTTCACGTCCATGATCACCAGGCTGCCAGCCTTGGCGCCGTTCTCGATGATCGCGTTACGCAGCTCGCGGTTGGCCAGGTATTGCAGGCGCAGGTCAATCGACAACGCCAAGGGCTTGCCGGCCTTGGCGTTTTTGGTGACCTGGACATCCTTGATCAGCCGTCCGCGCCGATCCTTGATGACTTGCCGCTTGCCGGGTACACCGGCCAGCCATTCGTCGTAGGCCAGTTCGACGCCTTCACGACCGTGATCATCGATGTCGGTGAACCCGACCATGTGCGCGGTGACTTCACCGGCCGGATAGAACCGGCGGAATTCTTCGATGCCGTAAACGCCTGGGACTTTCAGATCGAGCACGGCCTGGCCCTGCTCGGGGGTCAGCCCGCGCACCAGATAAATGAATTCTTTGTTGGCCTGGGCTTCGAGGCGTTCGGCCAGGGCTTTCGGATCCTGCCCCAGCGCCGCCGCCAGTGCCGGCCACTTCTCTTTGGCCGTCTGCATTTCCTTGGCGTTGGCCCACAGCGTGGTCACCGGGGTACTCACGGCCAGAGGCTCGCCGTTGCGGTCGGTGATCAGGCCACGGTGCGCCGGAATCGGAATGTGACGAACGCTGCGCGCATCGCCCTGCCCCTTGAGGAAGTCACGGTCGACCACTTGCAGGTCAATGATGCGCCAGCAGATCGCGGCCACCATCACGCCAAGCAAACCCACCAACAGACGGAAGCGCCACGGGAAGAGTGCCCCTTCGAGTTTCATCATGGCGCCACCATCTTCACATCAGCTGCGCCAGGGATGTGCATCTTCAGTTGTTCGGTGGCCAGCACTTCGATTCGGCTGTGGGCGGTCCAGGTGCTTTGCTCCAGGATCAGGCGCCCCCACTCGGCCTGCGCCTTGTCGCGCACGCTCAGTTCGTTGTACAGGGTGTTCAGCAACTGCCGGTTCCAGTGCGCGCTGTAAGACACGCCGATGGCCGACACGAGCACGCCGATGAACAGCAGCAGCATGAAAAAGCTGCCGCCAGGCAGTGGCTTGGCGAAAAGCTTGCTCACCGCAGCTTCTCCGCGACGCGCATGACGGCGCTACGGGAGCGTGGGTTGGCTTTGAGTTCGGCGTCGGAGGCCGTCTGCGCTTTGCCATGGACTTTGATTTTCGGTTCGAACGCAACGTGGCGAACCGGCAGGTTGCGCGGCAGGTTGTCGGCTTCGCCTTTCACCAGCTTGCGCATGAACAGTTTGACGATACGGTCTTCCAGCGAATGGAAGCTGATCACGACCAGACGGCCACCGATTTCCAGCGATTCCAAAGCGGCTTCGAGGCCCGCCTCCAGATCGCCCAGTTCGTTGTTGACGTGAATGCGCAGGCCCTGGAATGCACGGGTTGCCGGGTTCTTGCCCTTTTCCCATGCAGGGTTGGCGACTTTCAGCACTTCGGCCAGATCGGCGGTGCGCTCGAACGGCGTGATGTCACGGCGTTCGGCCACGGCTCGAGCCATGCGGCCGGAGAAACGCTCTTCGCCATATTCCTTGAACACCCGGGCGATTTCTTCCACAGGCGCGGTGTTGACGAACTCGGCTGCGCTGATGCCGCGGGACGGATCCATGCGCATGTCCAGCGGGCCATCGTTGAGGAAACTGAAGCCGCGCTCGGCATCATCGAGCTGAGGCGAAGACACGCCGAGGTCGAGCAGAATGCCGCTGACCTTGCCGGCCAGACCCTGCTCGGCAACCACCGAGCCGAGCTCGGCAAAGCTGCGCTGCACAACGACAAAGCGGCCGTCTTCGGCCGCTAGCGTTTGCCCGGTGGCAATCGCTTGAGGATCCTTGTCGAATCCGATGAGCCGGCCATCGGGGCCGAGCTTGCTGAGAATCAACCGGCTGTGCCCGCCGCGTCCGAACGTACCGTCCAGATAGCAGCCATCAGGACGTACGGCGAGAGCCTCGACGGCTTCGTCAAGCAGTACGGTGATGTGGTTAAAGCCGCTATCAATAGTCACAGGATCAGATCACGCAGTTCGTCAGGCATGGCGCCCGGTTGTTGTATGGCAGCCAGGTCAGCGGCAGAAACCGCGTTCCAGGCATCTTCGTCCCACAGTTGGAACTTGTTCAGTTGGCCTACCAGCATCGCGCGCTTGTCCAGCTTTGCGTATTCGCGCAGGCGCGGCGGCACCAGAAAACGACCACTGCCGTCGAGCTCGAGGTCAACGGCATTACCAATCAATAAGCGCTGCAGACGACGGTTCTCTTCGCGTAGCGAAGGAAGCGCGCGCAACTTGGTTTCAATAATTTCCCACTCATCGAGCGGATAGACACACAAACATGGATCAACGGCATCAATGGTCACGATCAACTGGCCGGAACTGCGCGAATCGAGCTCGTCACGGTACCGGCTCGGCATGGCGAGACGGCCCTTTGCGTCGAGACTGATAGCGTTAGCTCCGCGAAACACGTCTGCGTTTCTCCAATTTTTATCGTTTTGAGCTCAAAAAACCCACTTCATGCCACTTTCCGCCACTTGCGCACACTATAGGAATGCGCCCACCACACCGTCAAGGCGCGGATTAAAGGAAAACCCTTACAGAACGGAGATTTAGGAGCATAAAAGGAGGAGCAACGAGAATCTGACGGATGCTTTTGTCCAATAACTTGAAGCAGCACTGAAAGCTGCGCTCGAAAGTTAAAGTAATTTGTTAAGAGTAAGATTTTTTCGGTATTACAAAAGCGCTTCTGCTGTTGATTGAAGCAAGGTGGGAAATGGCTATTACTGCGGTTGCCGCTGCCGGACTTCCAGAGCAGGCCTGCTGATAATAAACAGCCCTGTCGCCTTTAATTCAAGCAGGGAAAAGAAAAAGGTGGAGAGTCGATCTGTAAGCCGGGTTCTGTCTTGAACAGTCATTCGTCTACGATGGCCATCACTGGACATCTTTAGCAACCTACCCGGTCCCAGCGCGGGCCACGCCTTGGGACCCTATTTGGTCTTGCTCCAAGTGGGGTTTACCTAGCCACGAACTGTTGCCAGACGTGCGGTGCGCTCTTACCGCACCTTTTCACCCTTACCGGCGCCGAAGCGCTTAGGCGGTTATTTTCTGTGGCACTTTCCGTAGGCTCACGCCTCCCAGGCATTACCTGGCACTTCGCCCTATGGAGCCCGGACTTTCCTCCCCCCCCTAATTTTCATAGAGGGCAGCGACTGTCCGATCGACTCTCCGCCGCGCAGGTTAACGGCAGAGCGCCCGAAGAACAAGCGCTAATAGCCCGCAAACCGGTCTGCGCGACGGGTTACGCGTCTTTTTGCTGATCCAGCGCTACCTGATACAACACGTTTTTGCGCTCACCGGTGATTTGCGCCGCCAGTGCTGCCGCTCGCTTGAGCGGCATCTCTTCGAGCAACAGATTGAGGATGCGCATCGCCTCGCTGCTGACCGCGTCTTCGGATTCCGGCACAGTCCAGCCAGCCACCACCACAACACATTCGCCACGCTGCTGATTGCTGTCCGCCTCGACGAATGCACGCAACTCGGCCAGCGGCAGGCCCTTGAGCGTTTCAAAGGTCTTGGTGATTTCTCGGGCGAGCAAGGCCGGGCGATCAGCGCCAAACACGGCTTCCATATCCTGCAGGCACTCGAGAATACGATGCGGCGCCTCGTAGAAAATCAGCGTGCGCGGTTCTTCCTTGATGGCTTCCAGGCGAGCCTTGCGTCCAACAGCCTTGGCCGGCAGAAAGCCCTCAAAGATGAAGCGGTCAGACGGCAGACCGGCAGCCGACAGCGCCGCAATCAACGCACAGGCTCCTGGCACCGGCACCACAGTAATTCCAGCGGCACGCGCTTGACGCACCAGGTGATAACCCGGGTCGGAAATCAGTGGCGTACCGGCATCGGAAATCAGTGCCACATTGTCGCCAGCCAATAGACGGGTGATAAAGCGACTGCCTTCGTCTCGCTCATTGTGCTCATGGCAGGCCGCCAGCGGTGTAGTGATGCCGAAGTGCTGCATCAGACGCTGGGAATGGCGCGTGTCTTCGGCGGCGATCAGCGCCACTTCGCGCAGGATTTTCAACGCCCGGGCGCTGATGTCATCCAGGTTGCCGATGGGCGTCGCCACCACATAAAGCGAGCCCATAGCGGAATTCAAAGCACCTGGAGCAGTCAAAGCGCACACCTCATGATCGGTAAAAACCGCCATTGTAGCGCGTCGCGCGACCGGCGATGCGGTCGCGGCAGACACGGTTTGTCGCACCATTGTGCGGTCGCGCAACATTTGTCTCAGCTAAATTGAAGGTTTCACGCCAGTAACATCGCGCCCCGGCCAGTGCTTGGGTACAATTCGACGCTAATTTGATCGAGTATCAGGAACACTTACATGATCGCTTGCCTGCGGCTGTTCACTGCCCTCTGCCTCGCTGCCTTGCTGGCGGCTTGCGCCAGCTCCCCTTCCTCCAGCCTTGGCGAACTTCCACGGACTCCGGATGCCAGCATCGAGCAACTGCTCGAACAGGCTGCCCAGGCCAAATCGCCAGACAAGGCTGCACTGCTGCGCCTGAGTGCGGCAGACATGGCTTACCGCCAAGGCAATGCCGGGCAGTCCGCGCAGATCCTGCAACAAGTGCCGATGGAACAACTCCAGCCGGGCCAGCAGGCATTTGCCAGCACATTGGCCGCTGAACTGGCCATGACCCGCAACCAGCCAAAAGCCGCGCTGACAGCCTTGAATCATCCAAGCCTGCAACGCCTGAGCGAAATGTCGATTCCTCTGCAGGTTCGCGCCGGCACCGTTCACGCCCGCGCCCTTGAAGCCGACGGCCAGACACTGGCCGCCGCTCGCGAGCGCATCTTCATCGCGCCGATGCTGGAAGGCGAAGCCGCCAGCAAGAACCACGAAGCGATCTGGACCCTGATTGCGTCGCTGCCGACCGATCAACTGCAACCGAACACCACTGACGATCTCGGTGGCTGGATGAGCCTGGCCCTGGCAGTGAAAACCGCCGGCACCCTGGAGCAACAGCAAGCCGCCATCGATGCCTGGCGCTCACAGCACCCGAAACACCCGGCCGCGATCAACCTGCCGCTGCCACTGACCAAACTCAAGGAACTGGCCAGCCAGCCCCTGAGCAAGATCGCCCTGCTGCTGCCGCAGGACGGCCAGTTGGCTGCAGTTGGCAAGGCGCTGCGTGACGGCTTCATGGCCGCGCACTATCAGGCTCAGCAAGCCGGCCAGAAACCACCAGCCATCGTGTTCTACGACAGCTCGCACCTGACCTCCATGGACGAGTTCTACCGCAAGGCCCAGGCCGACGGTGTGCAACTGGTTGTCGGGCCGCTGGAAAAACCACTGGTCAAACAGTTGAGCACCCGCCCGCAACTGCCAATCACTACCCTCGCGCTGAACTACAGCGAAGGTGACCAAGGCCCGGCGCAACTGTTCCAGTTTGGCCTCGCTGCTGAAGACGAAGCCCGCGAAGTGTCCCGCCGCGCCCGTGCCGACGGCCTGCATCGCGCCGCGATCATGGTGCCGAAAGGCGAATGGGGTGATCGCGTCCTGCGCGCATTCAGCCAGGACTGGCAAGCCAATGGCGGCAGTATCGTCGCCACCGAGCGCGTCGATCAGCCTGTGCAACTGGCCCAACAGATCGCCGACATGTTCCAGCTACGTCAGAGCGAAGCCCGCGCCAAGAGCCTGCAAAATGCCGCCGGCACCAACGTCGCCGCCCAGCCTTCGCGTCGCCAGGACATCGAGTTCATCTTCCTCGCCGCGACCCCGCAACAGGCACAGCAGATCAAGCCGACCCTGAACTTCCAGTACGCCGGCGACGTGCCTGTCTACGCGACGTCCCACGTGTTCAGCGCCAGTGGCGATGTGAACCAGTACAACGACATGAACGGCGTGCGCTTCTGCGAGACGCCATGGCTGCTGGATGCCAACGACCCTCTGCGCAAACAGGTCACCGCTCAATGGCCGCAAGCCGCCGGCAGCCTTGGCCGCCTGTACGCGATGGGTGTTGACGCCTACCGCCTGGCACCACGCCTGGATCAACTCAAGGCTCTGCCGGACAGCCGTATCGACGGTCTGTCGGGTAGCCTGGGCATGACTCAGACACAACGCGTCGTGCGTCAACTGCCATGGGCCCAGTTCGTCAGCGGTCAGGTTCAGCGCCTGCCGGACACCCCGCGCTGATGCCCGACAGGTCACACCTGCAAAGCGGCAAGGATGCCGAGCGCCAGGCGCTCGAGCATCTGCAACACCACGGTCTGCGCCTGCTGGCGCAGAACTGGTTATGTAAACGCGGCGAGCTTGATCTGGTCATGCTTGATGGCGATACAGTAGTATTCGTCGAAGTACGTTACCGAAAGAACACTCAATGGGGTGGAGCGCTCGACAGTATCGACGGGCGCAAACGGCAGAAACTGATTTTCGCCGCACAGTATTTTCTTCAGCGCGAGTCGCGTTGGGCCAATTCCCCCTGCCGCTTCGACGTGGTGGCCATCGACAGCCACCAAGGTCAGCTGAACTGGTTGCAGAATGCGTTCGACAGTTGAGCGCCTGCGCCAACCTGGACATTTTCACTCAACACTTTTGCTCTTTGCTTTGCGGGCTGCACATTCACGTGCCGGACAGCCGCGCTAATTAAGGTCACACAGATGGACATGCAATCCCGAATTCGCCAGCTTTTTCAGGCCAGTATCGACACCAAGCAACAGGCGATGGACGTACTTGCACCGCACATCGAGCAAGCCAGCCAAGTGATGGTCAACGCCTTGCTCAACGAGGGAAAGATGCTCTCGTGCGGTAACGGTGGCTCGGCCGGTGATGCCCAGCATTTTTCCTCGGAGCTGCTCAACCGCTTCGAGCGCGAGCGCCCGAGCCTGCCGGCCATCGCCCTGACTACCGACAGCTCGACCATCACCTCGATCGCCAACGACTACAGCTACAACGAAGTGTTCTCCAAGCAGATCCGCGCACTCGGTCAGCCAGGCGATGTATTGCTGGCGATTTCGACCAGCGGCAACTCGGCGAACATTATTCAAGCGATCCAGGCCGCACATGATCGCGAAATGATTGTCGTAGCATTGACCGGACGCGATGGCGGCGGCATGGCGTCGCTGCTGTTGCCCGAGGACGTCGAGATTCGCGTACCGGCCAACGTCACCGCACGTATTCAGGAAGTCCACTTGCTGGCGATCCATTGCCTTTGCGATCTGATCGACAGCCAACTGTTCGGGAGTGAAGAATGACCCCTAATCGCCTTGGCCTTCTGGCCTTGACCCTGTGCCTCGGCATTACTGGCTGCACCTCTGTGGTGAATGCCAGCCGTGAAGCACCGATCGAAGACGATCGCGGCACCCGCACCTTCGGCAGCAAAATCGACGACTCATTGATCGAAACCAAAGTCGGCGTCAACGTGGCCAAGGCCGATCCGGGCCTGGACAATGACTCGCACATCGTCGTCACCAGCTTCAACGGCGTCGTGCTGCTGGCCGGCCAGACCCCGCGCGAAGACCTCAAGGCCAAGGCCGAGCAAGCTGCCGCCAACGTGCAACGCGTGAAGAAAGTGCACAACGAGCTGCAAGTGATCGCGCCTTCGAGCTTCCTCGCCCGCCAGAATGACTCATGGCTGACGACCAAGATCAAAACCCAGATGCTGACCGACGCCAGCATTCCAGGCTCACGCATCAAGGTCGTGACCGAGAACGGTATCGTCTATCTGCTTGGCCTGCTGACCAAGCAGGAAGCAGCTCAGGCCACCAATCTGGTGCAGAGTGTTTCCGGCGTGCAGAAGATTGTGAAGCTGTTCGAATACATCGACTGATACGCGAAGCGCAGGCACAAAAAAGGCGATCCGGTTGGATCGCCTTTTTTATTACTTCACCACTTTCAGGCTTGGCCGGCCGCTTGGGCGCGGCGGCTCGCTATCCGGTGGCGGAACATCGTCATCCTGTTCGATCTCGTCTTCGTCATCCATCGGCGACTCCAGATCGAACACCATGCCCTGACCGTTTTCCCGGGCGTAGATACCCAGGATCGCGGCAATCGGCACGTACAGGCTGTGCGGAACACCACCGAAGCGACCCTCGAAGGTCACGACGTCGTTGTCCATGTGCAGATGACGCACGGCACTTGGCGAAATATTCAGGACAATCTGCCCGTCACTGGCAAAACCCTGCGGCACCTGGACCGCCGGGTATTCGGAATTGACCAGCATGTGCGGGGTGCAATCGTTATCCACAATCCACTCGTAGAGCGCGCGGACCAGATAAGGTCGACTGGAGTTCATAGCGGCTCCTTAAGCCTTAGCGCATGTCGCGTTCGACACCAGACAGACTCGCCTGGAAAGCCTCACGCGCAAACTGACGCTCCATATAATCAAGCAGCGGCTTGGCTGGCCGCGGCAGTTCTATACCCAGAATCGGCAAACGCCAGAGTATTGGCAATAGGCAGCAATCCACCAGACTTTGTTCCTCACTGAGGAAAAACGGCTTGTCGGCAAACAACGGCGACACGCCAGTCAGGCTTTCGCGCAATTCCTTGCGCGCCACGACACGCGCGGCTTCCTTGGTGCGTGAATCCAGAATCAGATCCACCAAACCACACCAGTCACGCTGGATGCGGTGTATCAACAGACGGCTGTTGGCACGCGCCACCGGGTACACCGGCATCAATGGCGGGTGCGGGTAACGCTCATCCAGATATTCCATCACCACGGTCGACTCCCACAACGCCAGGTCGCGATCGACCAGCGTCGGGAGACTGCCGTAAGGGTTCACCTCAATCAGTTTAGGCGGCTGACGACCAGCCTCCACATAAATGATCTCGGCGCTGACACCCTTCTCTGCAAGCACGATGCGCACTCGGTGGGAATAGTGGTCGGCGGGGTCGGAGTAACAGGCCAACCGATTGGTCACGCCCATGGCGATCCTCCTCGCTTGTTGAAATTGTCGGAGCCGGAAAAACGCGCGCGCCCAGAGGGCGCCTCCCGCAACATCCGGCTGACCAGACGTTGCGTTTTCAGAGGCGCCCTTGGGCGCGCGCGATTAACAGCAATTGCTTGAAGCGTTATCAGTGCACGTCTTTCCAGTATTCACGCTTGAGCAGGTAGGCGAACACAAAGAAGAACGCCAGGTACAGCAAGACGTAAGTACCGATGCGCTGATGTTGCAGCTTAACCGGGTTAGCCGAGTAAGCCAGGAAGGTTACCAGATTCTTGACCTTCTCATCGAACTGCTCTTCGTTCAGGGCTCCGGTTTTCGGCACGATGGTCAACTGATCGCATGCTTCATGAGTCAGAGGCGTACCGGTCAGCGGGTCATATTGCTTCTTGCCGTTTTCGACGATCTGCACCTGCTTGCAACCCACGACCTGACGACCTTGCAGGCCGACCAGCACGTTTGGCATGCCGACGTTCGGGAAGACCTTGTTGTTCACGCCCCATGGGCGCGCAGGATCTTCGTAGAACGACTTGAGGTAACCGTAAAGCCAGTCGGTGCCACGAACACGAGCCACCAGGGTCAGGTCCGGCGGCGCTGCGCCGAACCAGGTCTTGGCGTCGGCCGGCTGCATGCCGATGGTCATGTGATCGCCGATCTTGGCACCGGTGAACACCAGCTTCTCCAGCATCATTTCGTGCGGAACACCGAGGTCATCGGCAACGCGCTCGTAACGCTGGAACTTGGCACTGTGGCAACCCATGCAATAGTTGGCGAAGGTGCGCGCACCATCCTGCAAGGCAGCCTTGTCGGAAACGTCGATGTCGACTTTTTCCAGCTCCGGACCACCGTGTTCGGCCGCGAAAGACAGCACTGGCAGAGCAGCAAAAATCAGAGCAAAAAATAACTTTTTCATCAGCCAGTCACCCTTTCCGGAACCGGTTTGGTCTTCTCGAGCCTGGTGTAGAAAGGCATCAGAATGAAGTAGGCGAAGTAAAGGAAGGTACATACCTGCGACAGCAAGGTGCGCTCCGGCGTCGGGGCCAGAACGCCCAGAATGCCAAGGATCACGAACGAAATGCAGAACACCACCAGCCAGATCTTGCTCATCCAGCCTTTGTAGCGCATCGACTTGACCGGGCTGCGGTCGAGCCATGGCAGGACGAACAGCACTGCAATCGCCGCGCCCATGGCGATAACGCCCATGAGTTTGTCAGGGACCGCACGCAAGATCGCGTAGAACGGTGTGAAGTACCAGACCGGCGCAATGTGCTCTGGCGTCTTGAACGGGTTGGCCTGCTCGAAGTTTGGCTTTTCGAGGAAGTAGCCGCCCATTTCAGGGAAGAAGAACACAATGAAACAGAAGATGAACAAGAACACCACGACGCCGACAATGTCTTTCACGGTGTAGTACGGGTGGAAGGCGATGCCGTCCAGCGGGATACCGTTCTCGTCTTTGTGCTTCTTGATGTCCACGCCGTCCGGGTTGTTCGAACCCACTTCGTGCAACGCCAGGATGTGCAGCACCACCAGACCGAGAATCACGATCGGCAAGGCCACCACGTGCAGGGCGAAGAAGCGGTTCAGGGTGATCCCGGAAATCAGGTAGTCACCACGGATCCACTGGGTCAGGTCGTTGCCGATGACCGGAATCGCGCCGAACAGCGAGATGATCACCTGGGCACCCCAGTAGGACATCTGGCCCCATGGCAGCAGGTAACCCATAAAGGCTTCAGCCATCAGTGCCAGGTAGATCAGCATGCCGAACACCCACACCAGCTCGCGCGGTTTCTGGTACGAACCGTAGAGCAGGCCACGGAACATGTGCAGATAGACCACGATGAAGAACGCCGAAGCGCCGGTGGAGTGCAGCAAACGCAGGATCGAGCCGTACTCGACGTCGCGCATGATGTATTCGACGGAGGCGAACGCCTCTTCCGCCGACGGGGTGTAGCTCATGGTCAGCCAGACACCGGTAACGATCTGGTTGACCAGAACGAGCAGCGCCAGCGAGCCGAAGAAGTAGAAGAAGTTGAAGTTTTTGGGAGCGTAATATTTGCTGAGATGGTCCTCCCACATCTTGGTGGCGGGGAAGCGCGCATCAACCCAATCCATGAACTTGCTCATCACGCTTTCTCCGTATCGACGCCAATGACAATCAGGTCATCGGTCTCATAGGAATGCGGGGGCACTGGCAGGTTCAAAGGCGCAGGTTGCGACTTGTAGACGCGGCCAGCCAGATCGTAGTGAGAACCGTGGCAAGGGCAGAAATAGCCGCCTACCCAGTCTTTTCCCAGATCTGCGGGTGCCACTTCGGGACGGAAGGTCGGTGAGCAACCCAGGTGAGTGCAGATCCCGATCAGCAGCAGAATTTCCGGCTTGATCGAACGCACTTCAGGATCGACATAGGTAGGTTGCGTGGAGTTTTTGGAGGTCGGATCGGAGAGCTGGCCCTCGATCTTCTTGAGATTCCCCAGGATTTCCGCAGTACGGCGAACAATGAATACCGGCTGTCCGCGCCATTCAGCAATCATCTGCTGTCCTGGCTCGACCTTGCTGACATTCACTTTCACCGGTGCGCCGGCAGCTTTCGCCTTGGCACTGGGAAACCATGACCCCACGAACGGGACCGCAGCCCCCACCGCTCCTGCAGCACCCACCACGGATGTGGCTGCTACCAAGAAGCGACGCCGGCCTGCATTCACGCCGTCATTGCTCATTCAGTCCTCTCCCATCAGCTTTGTGGCCTGTTAAATCAGGCATCTACTAAATATGAATCTATTTACTTATAAAAATTTTGCCGAATGGTAATGAAAAGCCCCAATTCTGACAAGGTAATTACCCGGAGGGGTGGCCCCCAAGCCTTGTAGTATAGGGGGTCTACGAATGTGGCAAGTTGTCACAGCGCAATTATTCGAGAAATCGCACGCATAAAAAAACGCCCGGTTCCGTGAGGAATCGGGCGTTCTTTTTGAACGTGGAAGCGAAATTAACGCTTCGAGTACTGCGGACGCTTACGCGCTTTACGCAGACCAACTTTCTTACGTTCAACTTCACGGGCGTCGCGAGTAACGAAGCCAGCTTTGCGCAGAGCGCTACGCAGGGTTTCGTCGTAGTCCATCAGAGCGCGAGTGATACCGTGGCGGATTGCGCCAGCTTGACCACTTACACCACCGCCGATCACGGTGACGTAGATGTCGAACTTCTCGACAGTCTCGGTCAGCTCCAGCGGCTGACGAACTACCATGCGGGCAGTTTCGCGGCCGAAGAAGTTATCCAGCGAACGGTTGTTGATGGAGATGTTACCAGTACCCGGACGCAGGAAAACGCGTGCGGTTGCGGTCTTGCGACGGCCAGTGCCGTAATTTTGAGTCGCCGACATAATGTACTATTCCGTTAAAACTTCAGTTCTTGGGGCTGCTGAGCAGTATGTGGGTGTGCAGCGCCCGCATAGACTTTCAGCTTACGGTACATGTCGCGACCCAGTGGGTTTTTAGGCAGCATGCCTTTAACCGCGGTCTCGATCACGCGCTCAGGGGCCTTGGCGATCAGCTTTTCAAAGTTGATCGACTTGATGCCGCCCGGGAAACCGGAGTGGGAGTAGTACATTTTGTCAGTGGTTTTAGCACCGGTAACACGAATCTGCTCAGCGTTGATTACGACGATGTAGTCGCCGGTGTCAACGTGAGGAGTGTACTCAGGCTTGTGCTTGCCACGCAGACGGCTCGCGATTTCGGTGGCCAGACGACCCAGGGTCTGACCAGCAGCGTCGACGACAAACCAGTCGCGCTTTACTGTTTCCGGTTTAGCAGTAAAAGTTTTCATTCTTTATAGCCTCAGGGGCCGCCTGTAAATAAGACGGCGGATCTTACTGAATAGTGCGTACTTTGACAAGTCAAAGGCAGCCGGATACAGACGCTTTCGGGGGCTCGGGTCGGCGCGTCCGTTCAACGGCAAGATTCTTCGGCGG
Source organism: Pseudomonas sp. HS6 (assembly GCF_023375815.1). Classification (NCBI taxonomy): domain Bacteria; kingdom Pseudomonadati; phylum Pseudomonadota; class Gammaproteobacteria; order Pseudomonadales; family Pseudomonadaceae; genus Pseudomonas; species Pseudomonas sp. HS6. Next base: position 6,315,382 of record NZ_CP067412.1, read on the forward strand.
CGGCGCATCACTTCCACTGCAGAAAGAGGTCGGCAATTATGCAGATTGCGAAAAAAATTTCAACCTGCTTTTATGCTTGTTTTGCCCAAGGAGCACCCGATGGACTATCGCCAGCTAGGCCGTACCGACCTGAACGTGAGTGCAATCTGCCTCGGCACCATGACCTGGGGCGAGCAAAACACTGAAGCTGAAGCCTTCGCCCAGATCGAGCGGGCCAAGGGCGCCGGGATCAATTTCATCGACACCGCCGAGATGTACCCGGTGCCGCCGAAAGCCGAAACCTACGCCACCACCGAGCGCTACATCGGCAATTACTTCAAGAGTCGCGGCGACCGCGCCGACTGGATCCTCGCCAGCAAGATCGCCGGCCCCGGCAACACCATCGACTACATCCGCGACAAAAACCTGCGCCACAATCGCCAGCACATCACCGAAGCGGTGGACGCCAGCCTCAAGCGCCTGCAGACCGACTACATCGACCTGTATCAATTGCACTGGCCGGAGCGCAGCACCAACTTTTTCGGACAGCTGGGCTACAAACACAAGATCGAAGCCAACCTCACCCCGCTCGAAGACACCCTCGAAGCGCTCGACGAGCAAGTGAAGGCCGGCAAGATCCGCCACATCGGCCTGTCCAACGAAACGCCGTGGGGCACCATGCGTTTCCTCGCGCTGGCCGAAGCTCGTGGCTGGCCGCGCGCGGTGTCGATCCAGAACCCGTACAACCTGCTCAACCGCAGCTTCGAAGTCGGCCTGGCGGAGATCGCCATTCGCGAACAGTGCGGCCTGCTCGCCTATTCGCCGCTGGCGTTCGGTTTCCTGTCGGGCAAGTACGAAGGTGGTGCTCGTCCGCCAAAAGGTCGCCTGAGCCTCTACAGCCGTTTCAGCCGCTATTTCAACGCGCAATCGGAAGCGGCGTGCAGCCGTTACGTGGCACTCGCCCGGGAACACGGTCTGGATCCGGCGCAAATGGCGTTGGCCTTCGTCAATCAGCAACCGTTCGTCACCAGCAACATCATCGGGGCGACAACGCTTGAGCAACTGGACAGCAACATTGCCAGTTTCTATCTGAATCTTTCAGACGAAGTGCTGGAAGGGATCGAAGCGATTCACAAGGATCATCCAAACCCGGCGCCTTGATTGGCAGAAAAAGCGCTTTCGCGAGCAAGCTCGCTCCCACAGGCACAGTGATTCCCTGTGGAAGCGAGCTTGCTCGCGAAGGAGCCAGTCCACTCACTGCAAAACTCAAAGCGACCGCGCAATAATCTCCTTCATGATTTCATTGGTGCCGGCATAGATCCGCTGCACCCGCGCATCCGCCCATGCCCGGGCCACCGGGTATTCCCACATGAAACCGTAGCCGCCATGCAACTGCACGCACTCGTCGAGCACCTTGCATTGCAGGTCGGTGCCCCAATACTTGGCCATCGCCGCCGTCGGCACATCGAGTTTGCCCTGCAGGTGCAGCTCCAGGCAGCGATCAACGAACACCCGACCGATCTGAATCTCGGTGGCCATTTCCGCCAGTTTGAAGCGCGTGTTCTGGAAGTCGGCAATCGCCTTGCCGAACGCCTTGCGGTCACGGGTGTAATCCAGCGTCCATTGCAGCGCCGCCTCGGCCGAAGCCAGCCCGCCAATGGCCACGGTCAGACGCTCCTGCGGCAATTCCTGCATCAGATAAGCAAACCCGGCCCCGGCCTGACCCAATAGATTTTCCTTCGGTACTCGCACGTCCTGGAAGAACAATTCCGACGTGTCCTGAGCCTTCATTCCGACCTTCTCCAGGCGCTTGCCCTTGTCGAAGCCCGGCGTGTTCGCCTCCACCAGAAACAGGCTGGTGCCCTTCGCTCCCGCCTTGGGATCGGTCTTGGCGACGACGATCACCAGATCGGCCAGAAAACCGTTGGTGATGAAGGTCTTCGAGCCATTGATCACATACTCGTCACCGTCCAGCACAGCGGTGGTCTTGACCCCTTGCAAGTCGGAACCTGCGCCCGGCTCGGTCATGGCGATGGCCGTGACCATCTCGCCGGACACCAGTTTCGGCAGGTACTTGTGCTTCAACGCCTCGCTACCGTAATGCAGGATGTACGGCGCGACGATGTCCGAATGCAGCGAAAAACCGATACCGGTCAGGCCCAGCCGCCCCACTTCTTCGATGACCACTGCGCTGTACAGAAAGTCCGCCCCCAGACCGCCGTATTCCTCCGGCAGGTGCGAACAGAGCATCCCCGCTTCCCCTGCCTTGTTCCACAGTTTACGGTCGATGTAGCCCTGTTTTTCCCACTGTGCATGAAACGGCACCGCCTCTTTTTCGAGGAATGTTCGCACGCTGTCGCGGAACAATTCGTGCTCGGAGCTGAACAGGGTTCTGGGGATCATGCGTCACCTTTCGTTCTTGTTGGAGGGATCAGACCTTCAGAGACTAAGCCTCGCTTCCGATACAGGACACTGGACACATCCGACAAAAAATAAGACGATCCAGCCGTCTGGTGACCACTTTCCCTTATAAAAACAAAAGTTGAATTATGTCTAAGCAAGTCTCCACGCCCTTGCGGCGCGTCAGCATCCTGGCGATCGACCGGGTTTTCGCTTCCACCCTCATGCAAGCCAAGGATTTCTTCCATCTGGCCAGCCTGCGTTACGGCAAACAACTGGGCCACGGCCTGACTCCGGCGTTCGAAACCCGCCTGGTCAGCCCCGACGGCAAACCGGTAAACAGCTTCAGTGACGTGGTCATGCCGGTGGACGGCGGCCTGGAAAACGCCGACGTCATCATCCTTCCGGCTTTCTGGGATGACTTCGACACGCTCTGCCAACGTTATCCACAGGTGCTGCCGTGGCTGCGCGAACAGCACGCACGTGGCGCCGTACTCTGCGGCGAAGCCACCGGGGTGTTCTGGCTGGCCGAGGCCGGGCTGCTCAACGGCAAGGAAGCGACCACCTACTGGCGCTTCTTCAATGCCTTCGCCGAGCGCTTCCCGAAGGTCTATCTCAATCAGGACAAGCACCTGACCGATGCCGACAACCTGTACTGCGCCGGCGGCACCACTTCGGCCTGCGACCTCTATATTTATCTGATCGAACGCTTCTGCGGCGCCAATGTGGCGCAAGCCGTGGCCCGCGACATTCTCTACGAAGTGCAGCGCAGCTATTCGCCGGGCCGCATCGGTTTCGGCGGGCAGAAACTGCACCAGGATGTGATCATCCTGCAGATCCAGCACTGGCTCGAAGAGCATTTCGCCGACAAGTTCCGCTTCGAGGACGTGGCCCGCGAGCACGGCATGAGCATTCGCAACTTCATGCGCCGCTTCCAGACTGCCACCGGCGACAAGCCGCTGCATTATCTGCAACGGCTGCGCATCGAGACCGCCAAGGGCTTGCTCTCCGGCAGCCGCAAGAGCATCAAGACCATCAGCTATGAAGTCGGCTACGACGATGCGAGCTTCTTCGCTCGCCTTTTCCGCCAGCACACCGAGCTGTCGCCGAACCAGTACCGACAGCAGTTCCAGCAAGCTGCCTGACGATCCGACCAGACACAAAAAAGGGCCTGCATCTGCAGGCCCTTTTTGTTTGCCGAATCCGCTTAAGGTTTGTGTGCCCGCGACAGGAATTCGTGGGATTGCATCTCCAGCAGACGGCTGAGGGTCCGCTGGAATTCGAACGTCAGACGCCCGCCGGTGTACAGGTCTTTCAACTCGACTTCGGCAGAAATGATCAGCTTGACGTTACGGTCGTAGAACTCGTCGACCATGTTGATGAAGCGGCGGGCGATGTCGTCGGTAGCGACGCTCATCTGTTCCACACCACTGAGCAACACAGCGTGGAAAATCTTGCCCAGTTCGATGTAGTCGTTCTGGCTGCGCGGGCCGTCGCACAATTCGCGGAAGTCGAACCAGGCCACGTCATCGCAAGTACGCAGGGCACGGATTTCGCGGTTCTCGATGATCAGCACATCGTTTTCAACGGCCGCCGTGCATTCAGGCGTCAGTGCACGGAAGCTCTTGCGCAGGCTTTCGTGGGCTGCTTCATCAAGCGGGAAGTGGAACAGCTCCGCCTGCTCGAGGTGACGCAAACGGTAGTCGACGCCACTGTCGACGTTGACGATCTCGGTGTTCTGTTTGATCAGTGCGATGGCCGGCAGGAAGCGCGCGCGTTGCAGGCCGTCCTTGTACAAGCCGTCCGGCACGATGTTCGACGTGGCGACCAGGGTCACGCCGTTCTTGAACAGCTCTTCCATCAGCGTGCCAAGGATCATGGCGTCGGTGATGTCGGAAACGAAGAATTCATCGAAGCAGATGACCCGCGTCTCGTCGGAGAAACGCTTGGCAATGATGGTCAGCGGATTCTTCTCGCCGCCGAGGGTTTTCATCTCTTCGTGCACGCGCTTCATGAAGCGATGGAAGTGGGTGCGGGTCTTTTCCTTGAACGGCAGAGCTTCGAAGAAGGTGTCCACCAGGTAAGTCTTGCCGCGGCCCACGCCGCCCCAGAAGTACAAGCCCTTGACCGGGGTCTGATCCTTTTTGCCAAACAGCTTGCCGAACAGACCTGGCTTGACTTGCGAAGCTGCGACGAGGTCGTCGTACAGGCGTTGCAAGTGACGCACGGCAGTTTCCTGCGCCGCGTCATGGAAGAAGTCCGGGCGTTTCAGATCAGCTTGATATCGTTCTAGGGGCGTCATAATTCGTTAGCAAGGCAACAAAAACGGGCCGTCACTGTAGCGATGGCCCGTGGGAATGGCAATCGGCCCTTGGTCGGGCCGGCCCGTTGATTATTCCTGAACCGGTGTCAGAGCGATCCGCAAAGCCTCGACGGCCGCATCCCGCGCAGCAGCGTCAGCGAATGCCGGGCCGTCACCGACACACTCGCCTTCCAGCCAGACGCTGAAGCTCAGGTCTTCGCTGCGTACATCCAGCGCCTGACCCGATTGCAGTTGCTTGGTCACCTGGCCGGCGGCTTTGCCATCGGCGAAGTTGCGCGACAGCAGCAATTGCTCGCCATCAGCCGCCAGCAGACGGAAACGGAAGCTGCCGTCGTCTTCACGGAAGCTGACGAAACGTGCGGCTTTCGCAGCTTTCTTCTTGGTGGTCGCGGCAACCTGAACCTGATTGACGAAGGAACGCAGGCCAACCGCTTCGCGCAGCTCGTTGAGGAACGGCGTTGCCACCGCACGGGCCTTCTTGGCGCCGTGTTGCAGGATGTCTTCCAGATCCGCCGGACGCTCGATCAATTGGTGATAACGCTCGCGGGACTCGCCCAATTCGTTGTCCAGCAGTTGGAACAGACGGTTCTTCGCTTCGCCCCAACCCAGCCCTCCCAGCAGCTCGCTGCGGAACTCGTCGGCCTGCGCCGGCGTGGAGAAGGCCTGGAACAAGGTGAACAGGTGCGAGTTGTCCGGATCTTTCGCTTCGCCCGGCGCTCGGGAGTCGGTAACGATCCGCGAGATCGCGTCCTTCATGTCCTTGGCGCTGGAGAACAACGGAATGGTGTTGTCGTAGCTCTTGGACATCTTGCGACCGTCCAGGCCCGGCAACGTGGCGACGCTTTCCTCGATCAGCGCTTCGGGCATGGTGAAGAACTCCTTGCCCTGGCCGAACAGGTGATTGAAGCGCTGACCGATGTCACGAGCCATTTCAACGTGCTGGATCTGGTCGCGACCGACCGGCACCTTGTGCGCGTTGAACATCAGGATGTCCGCCGCCATCAGCACCGGATAGCTGTACAAGCCCATGGTGATGCCGGCATCCGGGTCTTCGCCGGTCTCGACGTTCTTGTCCACCGAAGCCTTGTAGGCGTGGGCGCGGTTGAGCAGGCCCTTGGCGGCGACGCAGGTCAGCAGCCAGGTCAGCTCGGGGATTTCCGGAATGTCGGACTGGCGGTAGAAGGTCACGCGATCCACATCCAGGCCACCGGCCAGCCAGGTCGCGGCGATTTCCAGACGCGAGCGCTGAATACGCAGCGGGTCATCGCACTTGATCAGGGCGTGATAGTCAGCCAGGAAGTAGAACGAGTCGGCATTGCTGTCGCGGCTGGCGAGAATCGCCGGGCGGATGGCGCCGGCGTAGTTGCCCAGGTGCGGGGTGCCGGTGGTGGTGATGCCGGTGAGGATGCGGGTACGGTTCGTCATGGGTAATCGCTTGTCAGACTGCAATCAATTCGAGAGACGCGGCAGGATCAGATCCTTGAGATCGGTCAGCTTGCCATGAAAAAAGTGTCCGCATTCTGCCACTTTCAGCAGCTCATGGGGGCGCTGGAGTTTGTCGGACCATTCGTAGACCAGCTGCGGATCGATGACTTCGTCGGTTTCCGGCTGGATCACGGTCAGTTCGCCTTGCTGCGGCAGTTGATCTTGGTCGCCCAGGCGCATCACCGCCGGTGCGACCATGAACAGGTGTTTGAGCTGTACGCCCTGGGATTCGAGTCGGCCGCCGAGACTTGCTGCAACAAATCCGCCGAAGGAGAAACCGAACAGGGTCAGCGGCAGATCCGGGTGTTTTTCCAGCAGCCATGCAGCGGCAGCCTGGGCGTCATCGACTTCACCGCTGCCCATGTCATGGGAACCTTCGCTGGCACCGACGCCGCGATAGTTGAAGCGCAAGGTGATCAGGCCCGCGTCGCGCGCGGTGCGCTGCAGGGTCGAGACGACCTTGTTGAGCATGGTGCCGCCCTGCACCGGGTTGGGATGGCAGATCAGCGCGATGCCGCGCGGCTGCTCGTTATCCAGGTACAGACTTTCAAGTTGACCCACCGGGCCATCAATCACTACAGGGGTTTCACGCATCAGCAAGGAAGGAACTCCGTGACCTCGAATCGGGTCGACTCGTCTAGCAAATTGTCTGTGCCAATCTATTGCGAGTGAATCGCGGTATACAGCGCAGGTTCGAGCCGTTAACGTAAAGCAAAGCCGTTTATAGAGGAAGGACTCGTGGAACACTCGCTCTTAGTTTGGTTGTTGCCGACTCTTGCCCTGGTTGTGGGTGTCGCCATTGGTTTCCTGATCGCACGCGTTGCGCCGAACGCCGCGCCCAGCCGCACACAGCGTCAACTGGACGACATTCAGGAACGTTTCGACAGTTATCAGAACGAAGTGGTGACCCACTTCAACAGCACCGCCAATCTGGTCAAGAAGCTGACCCAGAGCTATCAGGAAGTGCAGGATCACCTCGCCGAGGGCGCCAATCGTCTGGCCCTGGACGAACAGACCCGTCAACGTCTGCTCGCTTCTCTGCACGCAGAGGCTGCGCAGGCCCCACGCGAACGCCTGACGCCGCCGCGCAATCAGGAGCCGCCGCGTGACTACGCGCCGAAGACTCCGAACTCGCCGGGCATGTTGGATGAGCATTACGGCCTGAAGAAGTAATCAGTCTTCAGCGCAAACAAAAAGCCCCCGGACAATCACTTGTCCGGGGGCTTTTTTGTGCCTGACGGTTACGGGTACTGCTGAACCGTGCCTGGCTGCTGTTGCTGCTGACCACCGTACTGCTGGCCCGGAATCGCCTTCAGGTTGACTTCAACGCGGCGGTTCTGCGCCCGGCCGTTGACGTCACCGTTGCTGGCAATCGGATTATCCGGACCGGCACCACGGGCCGACAGGTTGGCACCGCTGACGCCTTGCGAGGTCAGGTAGGTCGCCACGCTCTGCGCACGACGCTGGGACAGGTCCATGTTGTGCTGACGGCTGCCGGTGCTGTCGGTGTAGCCGACGATCTCGATCTGGTTCTGGCTGAACTCCTTGAGCGAGCCGGCCAAGTTGTTAAGCGGCTGGTAGAAGCTTGGGGCGATGTTCGCCGAATCGGTGGCGAAGGTGATGTTGCCCGGCATGATCAGCTTGATCTGATCGCCCTGACGCTGCACCTCGACACCGGTATTGGCCATGCTGGCGCGCAGTTTTTTCTCTTGCTGGTCGGCGTAGTAACCGTAACCGGCTGCGGAAGCACCGACGACGGCGGCGCCGATCAAGGCGCCCTTGCCGCGGTTGTTGTGGTCGATGGCAGCACCGGCCAACGCGCCGGCCAGTGCACCGAGGCCACCGTACTTGGCGGTTTTGCTCATGCCCTGGGAGCCACCATCGGCCTGGCCCTGATTGTCATACGGGTTGGGCGAGGCGCAGCCGGACAGCACGGCGACGGCAGTAGCGACAATAATCAAACGACGCGTGGTGAACATGGAGAGCTCCTACTTTTTTGCATTCTGTGGTGCAACGGCCGTTTGGCAATGGACCATTGCGGGCGTTGGATCATGACAATGCACAAAAATTCCGCCGCGCACTCGTGACAAAATGTTTAGGCGCGTACGAACGGATTTTCCCGCATTTCATCCCCCAGACGGGTGTCCGGGCCATGTCCAGCCACAACGATCGCCTCCTCGTCCAATGTATATAGCCGCTGCTTGATCGATCGCACGATGGTCGCCTGATCGCCGCCCCACAAATCCGTGCGCCCTACTCCGCGCCGGAACAACGTGTCGCCGGCAATCAACAGCTTAGCCTCAGAAAACCAAAAGCTCATGGAACCGGGTGTATGCCCCGGCGTGTGCAGCGCCACGCCGCAGCCGCAGGCCAGTTCCTCGTCGTCGCTCAACCAGCGATCCGGTGACGGCACCGGGGTGTAGGGCACGCCGAACATCTGGCATTGCATCTCCAGGTTGTCCCACAGGAACTGATCTTCTTTATGCAGGTGCAGGGTGGCGCCGGTTTTCTCTTTCATCTGACCGGAGGCCAGAAAGTGATCGAGGTGCGCGTGGGTGTGGATGATGCTCACCACCTTCAGACCCAGCGCATCGAGGCGCGCCATGATCAGGTCGGGGTTGCCACCCGGATCGACGACGATGGCTTTTTTCGTGATCGGGTCCCCGATGATTGTGCAGTTGCACTGGAGCGGGCCGACAGGAAAAGTTTCGCGGATAAGCGCTGGGCGGGTAACGGTCATGGACATCCTGGACGAGCGGTAATGTGATTAATTTCAGAATTCTACTTCACAGGCCGATATAGATCGCCCGGTCAGTTATTTGACGCCAGTCATCAGAAAAATGATGGCTCATTGATGTCAAACCTCCTGCATCTGGTGCAAAATCGCATTTTTTTGTAGCGGTCGCATTCAGGAAGGGCCGCAGCGCACTCAGGAAATTCGCATGCCTAGCCCTACTGGTTACACCGTAAGCCTTTATTCCAAACTCACCGGCAATAAAGCAGTCGACAGCCTGCTGTCGGGAACCTATTGGGCAGGCATCAACTGGCCCCTCGATGGCCCGACCAAGCTGACTTACAGCTTCATCGAACCCGAGACCTCCTATTTCGCGACCAATTACAGTGCGGACAACGAATACCAGTCCATCTACGCGCTGACCGGCTACCAGAAGAACGGCATCATCGACGCACTCGCTACCTGGAGTGCCGTGGCCAACATCAGCTTTACCCAGACCACCGACGACATTTCCAACGTCGGCGACTTGCGTTTCGGTGGCTATGGTTTGATGGGCAATCAGGCCGCCGCCTGGGCTTACACCCCATCCACCGCGCCGCGCGGTGGTGATGTCTGGATTGGCGAGCCGACCACCGACTACCCGATCAAGGGTACCTATGACTACATGACCTACATCCACGAGATCGGTCATGCCCTGGGCCTCAAGCACCCGTTTTCCGCCAGCGCGACGAATACCACCCTGCTCGACTCGTCGCTGGACGATGTCCGCTACACGGTCATGAGCTACAACAACAGCTATTCGTCCCAGCCGACGACGCCAATGTTGCTGGACATCCTCGCCATCCAGGCCTTGTACGGCGCCAACATGAACTGGCAGACCGGCGACAACGTCTACTCATGGCAGGCTTACCGACCGGTATTCGAGACCATCTGGGATGCCGGCGGCAACGACACGATCGATGCCAGCTCCCAAGGCAATGGCGTCACACTCGACCTGAACGAGGGCGCCTTCAGCAGCCTGGGCCTGTATCTTGAGCACCACGCCGACGGCACTGTCTATTCGTTCAACAGCGGCCTGGCGATTGCCTACGGCGCCAAGATCGAAAATGCCACAGGCTCGACCTTCGACGACATCCTGTACGGCAATGCCCTGGACAACGTCCTCAATGGCAATACCGGTAAAGACATCATGTACGGGGGCGCCGGCAACGACACCTACTACGTCGACAACCGCGATGATCAGGTCATCGAAACCGGCACCTCGACCAGTGAAATCGACTCGGTTTTCTCCACGGTCACCTACAGCCTGCTCACCCAGGCGAACGTGGAAAACCTCACGCTGCTGACTAACGCCAACCTCAATGGCTATGGCAATGCCTCCGCCAACGTGATCACTGGCAACGCCGGGAACAACCTGCTGGACGGTGGTGAAGGTGCCGACACTCTGATTGGTGGCACCGGCAACGATATCTATGTGGTCGACAACGTCGGTGATGTGGTCATCGAAACCAGCACCGTGGCTGACGAAATCGACACCGTTCGCGCATCGGTCAGCTACACCCTGAGCAGCAACCTCGAGAATCTCCAGCTCACTGGCAATGCCAGCGTCAATGGCGTGGGCAACAACCAGAACAACGTGCTGACCGGTAACGCCGGCAGCAACGTGCTCGACGGTATGGGAGGTCTGGACACCATGATTGGCGGCGCCGGCAACGACGCCTATGTGCTAGACCAGGCCGGCGAACTGAACCTGGTCAAGGAAAACGCCAACGAAGGTAGCGACACGCTGATCCTCGCCTACGACGTGCAAGGCAACACGCTGATCGACCTGAACAGCAGCACGCTGAGCAATTTCGAGAACGTCACTCTCAAAGGTGTCGGCGCATTCGACGTGCTGGGCAACGCGCAGGACAATTACCTGTTCGGCAACGCCTCTGCCAACACTCTCCAGGGCGGCGCAGGCAATGACTTGCTCGACGGCGGCGCCGGCATCGACACACTGATCGGTGGCACGGGTAATGACACCTATGTCATCGACAGCCTGCAGGACTCGGTGATCGAACAGGCCAACGAAGGCCGGGATCTGGTTCGCACCTCCGTCACCTACACCCTCGGCGCCAACATTGAGGACGGTGAACTGGTGGGCAGTGCTGCACTGAACCTGACCGGTAACGAACTGAACAACGTTCTGACCGGCAACTCGGGTGACAACCTCATCGATGGCGGACTCGGTGCCGACGTGATGAGTGGCGGCGCTGGCAACGACACCTACATCGTTGATAACAGCAGTGACGTCGTCGTCGAAGGCTGGACCAACGACTACGACCATGTCTACGCATCAGCCAGTTATGCGCTGGATATCAACATCGAAGCGCTGACCCTGACCGGCACGGATAATCTCAACGCTACCGGTAACTACAGCGCAAACCGCATTACCGGTAACGTCGGCAACAATATTCTGGATGGCGGCGCCGGAATCGACACACTGATCGGCCTGACCGGTGATGACACTTACGTTATTGACGAGGTCGGTGATCAAATCATCGAACAAGCCAACGAAGGCCATGACAAGGTGCTGGCCTGGAACAACTTTGTGTTGTCCGCCAACGTCGAAGACGGGCAGTTGATGGGCAACGCGGCGCTTTCGCTCTACGGCAACGAACTCGACAACGTGCTGACCGGCAACAGTGCCGACAACACCCTCAATGGCAGCTACGGCGCCGACACCATGATCGGTGGCGACGGCGTCGACACCTACTACGTCGACAACGTCGGCGACCAGGTGATTGAAACCGACGCCTCGCTGACCGCGCTCGATCGGGTGTTCACGACCATCGACTACACCCTCGGCGCCAACGTCGAAAACCTGATCCTCATGGGCTCGGCCAACCTCAACGGCACCGGCAACGCGGTCAGCAACCGCATCACCGGTAACGACGGCGCCAACGTCCTCGACGGCGGGCTGGGCGCTGACTCCCTGATCGGCGGTCTGGGTAACGACACCTACATCGTCGACAACCTCGGCGACACCATTACCGAAACCAGCACCCTGGCCAGCGAAATAGACACCGTACGTACTGCATTACAACCGGCATCGGTACTACGACCCGGACGTTGGACGGTATCTGACGCCGGATCCGGTGAAGCTGGCGGGTGGGTTGAATCAGTACCGGTATGTGCCGAATCCGACGGGGTGGGTGGATCCGTTGGGGTTGACGTCCAACTGTCCGCCGCCGAATAAGCCGGGATGTCCGGTGCCGGATGGGGTGGGCGGTTCGGTTGTTGATGAGGGGGAGCCAGCGCTGCCGAAGATGACGGCACAAGAGCGGAGGGCGAGAATTGATGAACTAGCGGAGGGCAATGCCTACAGGCGTTTGGAGGAAATGGAGAGGTCCACGCCAGGCGCACACTTTTTAGAGAAACACGGCAAGCAGACCACGCTGGCCTCGCAACAAGAACGTTCACTTACAGGAAGAAATCCTACAACGGGAATTATTGAGATTTACACCAACGGAAATAAAGCTGGGCAACCAAAAATACCCAGTGCGGCCACCCATTTTTTTAGTTATCGAGACCAGTTGAACGCCATACATCGTGCTCAGCTGATTTTCAGGCGAAATGGGATAATCGCTACAAGAGAACCGATGGATATGGGCAAAATTGTCGGTGAGGGTTACAAAAGAGGAGGAGTGACTTATGGGCAGCAAACACATGCGATAGTTATTTTAAATGGTTCTGGTAAGCCCATAACCTCTTATACGGAATTTATGGAATGAAACGTAAGCCTGAATATTTTGTATTGCGCGGACTGCTTTTTCTATTTGATATAGATAATACCCGTGACGATGCTCGTGAAAAAATCATTGTTTCGAAGGATGTTAATGACAAGGAAGAGCTTGTTGAACTGTTTGATATTCTTATGAGACCTGAGTTTCTTTCCTACAGTTTTCATGAGCGCGAGTGGTGTATCGATACGCTGAAGCACTACTTGGAGGCTGGTGACAGCTTTGATGCTGTATTCACAAAAATCACAACCTATTTTGATGACGATGTAGCGGATCAACGTCAGTTCATGCAGGTTTTGTTAAGTTGCTTGTTGAGGTATCACATCGATGACTCAACGGAGAGATAAGGCTGACACAGGGAGTGGCCGTATTTTGAAAATCAGCGCTGGCCAATAACCTGCGGTGAATGAAGGTCAGGAGCTGTAAGGCTATCAATCAAATGCACGCTATACCCCGGCACATTCTTCGCATGATGCTTCGCCTGCGAAGCCATCTCCGCCAACTGACTCGCGTCCAATTGCGCACAAGCTTCAGGATGCAAATGCACCACGCCAATGGACAGTGACAGCAACGGAAACTCCTGACGAATACCCTGGCGATTTGGCGCAACAAAACACCCAGCCTCAAGGTGCTCAGGGCGGTAGAAGCGTCGGCATTGGCTCTGGAAATCATCAAGCAATTGGTTAAGACGCTTACGCCAATCCTCCGGGCCAAGCACCAATAGAAAATCATCCCCACCAATATGCCCGACAAAATCGCGGGATGGGTCAACCCGTTCATTGAGGCATTGCGCCAGACACAACAACACCTCATCCCCCCGCCCATACCCATAGATATCGTTAAAGGGCTTGAAACTATCGATGTCGACATAGCAAATAACCGACTCCCGCCCCTGTTGCAGCAACCGCGTCAGGCATTGCTGAATCGGCACATTGCCGGGTAGCAGAGTCAGGGGATTGGCATAGCGAGCTTGCTGGATTTTCAGTTCGGTTATCAGTTTGAGCACGTCAATCACCCGACCCAGGCCCAGATAGCTGCCATTTAGGGTGATGATGAAGTCTTCTTCAATGCGTTGCCGGGCGCGGCTGGTGATCAGGCGGCTGACCTGTTGTAGCGACTGGCTCATTTCCACGGCGAGGAAGTCGTCGTTCATCAGGCGGCTGATCGGTTTGCGGGCGAACAGGTCGGTGGCGAACGGCTTGAGCAGGGCGTCGGACAATGAATGACGATGGACGATGCCGCAGGGCTGACCTTGTTCGTCGAGCACCGCCAGCGAGTTCAGGTTGGCTTGACGACGGAACGCTTCGAGTACGGTGGCAGTCGGTGTGTCGCGGCCCACTGCCGGTTGATCGTTGAGCAGGGCGCTGAGGTCGCTGCCTTCGTCGTTCAGCGCAACGGCGCTGCTGTCGTGTTTGGGCATCAAGGCCCGGGCATCACGTGGCGGGTGTTCCTGAGGGCGCCCAAGCAAGTAGCCCTGCACCAGGTCGACACCCATCTCGGTCAGCACCGCCAGTTCTTCCGGCAACTCAATGCCTTCGGCAATTACTTGCGCCCTAGAGGCCTTGGCGATTTGCAGGATCGATCCGACGAATTCGCGTTTCAAAGCGTCCTGGTGAATGCCGTCGATAAAGTGTCGGTCGATCTTCACGTAATCCGGCCGCAGCTCCGACCACAGGCGCAGGCTCGAATAGCCCGCGCCAAGGTCGTCGAGGGCAATCGAAAACCCCATGGCTCGGTAGTGATGCAGCGCGGTTTGCAGCAACTGGAAGTCGTCGATAGGCGTTTGTTCGGTGAGTTCTATTACTACCTGGCTTGGCGGAATACCGAAGTCCTGGAGCAGTTGCAGCGTACGCCCCGGTTGGTGCGCGGCTTCGAGCAGGGATTCGGGAGAGACGTTGAGAAACAGCTTGCCCGGCAGTTGCTGCTCGTTGAAACGGCGGCAAGCGCTTTGGCGACAGGCTATTTCCAGTTCGCTCAAGCGCCCGGCCTGGCGGGCCACGGCGAACAGGGCGATAGGGGAGTGCAGCGGGCTGTTGGAAGGGCCGCGAGTCAGGGCTTCATAACCGAGAATGCGTCGTTCGGAGACGCAAATGATCGGCTGGAACAGGCTGTGCAAACCGCTTTGAGTCAGGATCGAGCTCAAGGCACTCAGCTGTTCGGTCGTGGTCATGGCATTCTCTGGCGATAAAAAAAGGACTGGGAGCGTCCTCGATGAAGAGAACCGCTCCCAGTCCTTTATTGCACGACAGAATGATGACTGTTTGATGACGATCCGGGGATCGTCAGCATTAAATTGCCATCACCTTACTTCTTGGCCACCTGATTGCTCAGCTTCAGGTAATCCAGCAGTACGCGCCCGGTCTCGCTCAGGTAGGCGTCGTCTTCCGGTTTGACCTTGTCCGGCTCGGCTGCCGCGAGGGCGTCGTCGTCCTCTTTCTTCAGCTCTTTGAGCGGTTCTTCGCCTTTGGCCTTGCGACGGATGTTTTCCATCGCCAGTTGCTTGGCGTCGATATCGGCGTGCTGGGCACGGCGATCGGCTTCATTGAGGCTGACGGTTTTCTCTTCCATCAGTTTCTGTGCCAGGGCCAGCTTGTCGCGAATGAACACGAACTCCGCGTCCTTGGCCGAACGTACGTCATGCTCCGACTTGAGCTGCGCAATGTAAGGCTTGAACGGGTCAACCGCAGGCTTGATGGCCGGCTTGATGGTGTCCCATGGCATGGCTTCCGGCAGAGCGCTCTCGCCGATTTCCTTGGTGTCGATGATCGACGGGTAATCGATGTCCGGCAGTACGCCCTGATGCTGGGTGCTCTGGCCGGATACCCGGTAGAACTTGGCCAGGGTCAGTTTCAGTTCACCATGGTTCAGCGGCTGGATGGTCTGCACGGTGCCTTTGCCGAAGGTCTGGCCACCGATGATCAGCGCGCGGTGGTAGTCCTGCATGGCGCCGGCGAAGATCTCCGAAGCCGATGCGGACAGGCGGTTGACCAGCAGCGCCATCGGGCCTTTGTAGAACGCACCCGGGTTTTCGTCTTCGAGCACATCGACCCGGCCATCGGCGTTACGCACGAGCACGGTAGGGCCCTTGTCGATGAACAGGCTGGTCAGCTCGGTGGCTTCCTGCAGGGAACCGCCGCCGTTGTTGCGCAGGTCGATGACCACGCCGTCGACTTTCTCTTTCTGCAGTTCGGTCAGCAGTTTCTTGACGTCGCGGGTGGTGCTCTTGTAGTCCGGATCGCCGGCACGGAACGCCTTGAAGTCGAGGTAGAAGGCCGGAATCTCGATCACGCCGAGCTTGTAGTCCTTGCCGTCCTGTTTCAGGTTCAGGATGGACTTCTTCACGGCCTGGTCTTCGAGCTTCACCGCTTCGCGGGTGATCGGCACGATCTTGCTGGTCTGGTCGTTCGGCGCATTGCTCGCCGGGATGACTTCCAGACGAACCACGGTGCCTTTCGGGCCACGGATCAGCTTGACCACTTCGTCCAGACGCCAGCCGACCACGTCGACCATCTCTTTGTTGGCTTGAGCAACGCCGATGATCTTGTCTGCCGGAGCCACCTGCTTGGTCTTGTCCGCAGGACCTGCGGGCACCAGACGCACGACTTTCACTTGGTCGTTGTCGCTCTGCAACACGGCGCCGATGCCCTCGAGGGACAGGCTCATGTTGATGTCGAAGTTTTCCGCGTTATCCGGCGACAGATAGTTGGTGTGCGGGTCGTAGGACATGGCGAAGGTGTTGATGTATGCCTGGAAGATATCTTCGGCACGGGTCTGGTCCAGGCGCGTCAACTGGTTCTTGTAGCGCTTGGTCAGCGTTTCCTGGATCTGCTTCGGATCCTTGCCGGCGATCTTCTGCCGCAGCACTTCGTCCTTGACGCGTTTGCGCCACAGGTCGTCAAGTTCGGCGGTGGATTTGAGCCACGGGGCGTCCTTGCGATCGATCAGCAAGGTTTCCTTCGTGGTGAAGTCCATCTTGTCGACGCCTTTGTTCAGCTCGGCAATGGCGAAGTCCAGACGCGATTTCACGCGATCCAGATAACGCTTGTAGATGGTGAAGCCGGCGTTGAGGTCGCCGCTCTTGAGGAAGTCGTCGAACTGGGTCTTCCACTTGTCGAATTCGGCGATGTCGCTGGCCATGAAGTAGCTGCGCGACGGGTCCAGCAGCTTGATGTAGCTGTCGTAGATGATCACTGAGCGCGCATCGTCAAGCGGCGGCTTGCTGTAGTGATGACGTTTGAGCAACTCGACGACGTTCAGACTGGCGATCACTTCATCGCGATCAGGCTGCAACTTGTCCCAGCTGTTGGCTGCGAATGTGGTGCCCGACACCGGCAAGAGGCCGATACCGATGAAAAGAGCGAGGGCGGTGCTGGGGAGCAAATGCTTCATGCTGATTCGACGCGGGGACAATTGATAACGCATATTAGGCCGTCTTTGAAGTCGCCGGTACCTCTACGCTCTGTACGATAACTGCTGTTCAGCGTTCGTTCAGACCCCAGGGCCGGTCGCATAATGCAAAAAGCCCGGCGCTACAGCTTCGGGCTCAGTCCAGACTCACTATGGAGGCACTGTGAAGGCATTGCAAGGCGTTGAAGGTCAAGTGGCATGGCTTGATGAGCCGAGTCCTACTTGTGATGTAGGACAAGTTCGCATCCGGGTGGCGGCAGCCGGCCTCAATCGCGCGGATTTATTACAGAAGGCGGGCCTTTATCCGCCGCCGCCGGGTGCCAGTCAGGTGCTCGGTCTTGAGTGCTCCGGGGTGATCAGCGAAGTCGGCGCCGGTTCTTCCTGGCAGGTCGGTGATCGTGTCTGCGCCTTGCTGGCCGGGGGCGGGATGGCCGAAGAAGTGGTCGTCGACGGACGGCATGTGCTGCCGGTTCCGGAAGGTGTGTCGCTGATCGAGGCGGCAGCGTTGCCCGAGGTTTACGCGACCGTCTGGCTAAATGTGTTTCAACTCGCTGCGCTCAAACCGGGTGAGAAAGTTCTTCTGCATGCCGGCGCCAGTGGCATCGGTTCAGCCGCCATTCAGTTGTGCAAGGCGTTCGGCAATCCGTGCTGGGTCAGCGTCGGCTCGGCCGAGCGTTTGGCCTACTGTGAAGCGCTGGGGGCCCAGGGTGGTGTGGTGCGCACCGACGATCTGGAGAGCCTGCGGGATTTTGGGCCGTTTGATGTGATCCTGGATCCGGTCGGCGGTAACTATTCGGCGCTGAATCTGAAGCTGATGGCTCAGGACGGACGCTGGGTGCTCATCGGTCTGATGGGCGGCCGCGAAGCGAAACTCGATCTGGCCCAGGTGCTGGCCAAGCGCGTGCAACTGCTGGGTTCGACCCTGCGCAGTCGTGGCGATCAGTTCAAGGCGGATCTGTTCAGTGATCTGAGCCAGTACGTGTGGCCGCTGTTTTCCGAGGGACGCTTGAAGCCGCAACTGGCCAAGGCTTTTGCGATCAAGGATGCAGAGGCGGCGTTCGCCGAGCTGGCGAGCAATACGGTGGCGGGGAAACTGGTGCTGGTGATCGACGAAAGCCTGAGCTGATCATCGATGCTTGTGGGAGCAGGCCTGCTCCCACAAGACAATCGCTTACTTCCAGAGGTGAATCGGCCAGCCGGACTTCTCGGCCTGCTCGCGCAACACCGGATCCGGATTGACCACGTGCGGGTAATCCACCTTCAGCAGCAGCGGCAGGTCATTGCGAGAGTCGGAATAGAAACTCGCTCCTTCAAGGTTTTCCTCTTCGGCGTCCAGCCATTCCAGCAAACGGGTGATCTTGCCTTCGCGGTAGGTCAGCGTGCCCACGGTGTGGCCGCTGTACACGCCATGTGCCACTTCCAGTTCGATGCCCAGAATCTCATCGATGCCCAATCGCTCGGCGATGGGTTTGACCAGGTGCGTACCCGAGGCCGAGATCACCAGAATCCGGTCGCCGGCCTTGCGATGGGCGGCGATGGTTTTGGTCGCGTCGCTGAAGATGATCGGTTCGATGAAGTCTTCCACCCACGGTCCGACCAGGTGTTCGACCTCTTCCGGGGTGCGGCCGATCAAGGGTTCGAGGCTGAACTCCATGAAGTCTTCCATGCGCAACTTGCCGTGGCTGTAGGCGTCCATCAGCTCGTTGTTCTTGCGCATGAACGACTCGGGATCGACCCAGCCCAGGCGCCCCATCTGCTCGCTCCAGAGGGTGGCGCAGTCGCCGTGGATCAGGGTTTCGTCCAGATCAAAAATTGCCAGAGCCATCAGTGCAGTTCTCTCTTCAACGTCAGCAAAGTCATCAGGCTACCTCACACAGGGCCGTCGGATCGATGGAAAGTGCCAGGCGCTGACCGTCGGGATGCAGATCCGCCGCCGAACGGTTGAGCACGTCCACCACCAATTCCACGCCCCGGGCCTCGATGCGATAACGGATCACATTGCCCAGCAGGCTGTGGCTGCGAATCTGTGCATCGAGCTCGCCGTTCAGGCTCAGTTCGATGGCCTCCGGGCGAATGGCGATGCGATGGTTGATCGGCCGCTGCAACAGTTTCGAGGCACTGTCGGCATCCAGCAGGTTGTAGTTGCCGATGAAGCCGGCGGCGAACACGTCGACCGGTGCGGTGTAGAGGGTTTCGGCGTCGCCGCTTTGTACGATCTTTCCCTGATTCATCAGGAAAATCCGGTCAGACATGGTCAGGGCTTCTTCCTGATCGTGGGTGACGAAGATCGTGGTCAGACCGAGTTCGCGCTGGATCTGACGGATCTGTTCACGCAGGTGTTTGCGAATCCGCGCATCGAGGGCCGACAGCGGTTCGTCCAGCAACAACAGACGCGGACGGGTGACCAGCGAGCGGGCGAGGGCGACACGCTGGCACTGACCGCCGGAGAGTTGGTGCGGATAACGGCTGGCGAAATCGTTGAGCTCAACCAGTTTCAACACTTCGGCGACGCGCTTGTGGCTGTCGTCGGCATTGACCTTTTGCATGCGCAGGCCGAAGGCGACGTTTTGCTCCACGGTCATGTTGGGAAACAGTGCGTAGCTCTGGAACACCATGCCGATGCCGCGTTTCTGCGGGGTGAGCGGGACGATGTCGACGCCATCAAGCAGAATCTTGCCGCCATCCACTGGCGTCAGGCCGGCGATGCAGCGCAGCAGGGTGGATTTGCCGCAACCGGACGGGCCGAGCAGGGTGACGAATTCACCTTTCTGGATCTCGCAGTTGATGTCGCTGAACACGGTCGTTCCAGCGTAGTTTTTTTGCAGATGTTGGACGCTGACATAGCTCATTCGCTTTTGTCCTTGTTCAAGATGTTGGCGACCCAGGTCAGGACCAGCACGAAAAAGAAGTAGGAGATTACCAGCGCACTGGTGAAGTGGCCGCTGCTGTTGCGCATGTTGTTGAGGTAGACCTGCAGGGTTTCGTAGCGGGTGCCGACCAGGATATTGGCGAACACGAACTCACCGAACAGGAATGAGAACGACAGCAGCAACGCGACCATCAGGCCTTTGCGCAGGTTCGGCAGCACCACCAGGAATGCAGCCTGAAAGGTGCTGGCGCCGAGCAGTTGGGCGGCGTCCATCAGGTCGCGCAGGTTGATCGCTTGCAGGTTGTTGGTGATCGCCCGGTACATGAACGGCAGTGCCACGGTGAAGTAACAACCGATCAGGATCCACGGTGTACCGACCATCGCGAATGGTCCGGAGCCGTAGAGCTGCAGCAGCCCCACCGACGACACCACCGGCGGCACCGCGAAGGGCAGCAGGATCAGGATGTTCATCAGCGCATCGAGTTTCGGGAAGTGGTAATGCACCACGAAGAGCAGCGGCAGGATCAGCACCACCGACAGGATCAACGCCCCGACGCACACCAGCAACGACTGGCCGAAGGCGTGCAGGAAGCGCGGATCGCTCCACAACTGGATGTACCACTTGAAGGTGAAACCGCTGGGCAGGATGGTGGCCGACCAACTGCTGGCGATCGAGTAGACCAGCGTGCCCACCAGCGGCAGCAGCAGGATGGCGAACAGCAGGTACACCACGACGCGGTGGTAGACGCCGGCCGGGCCGGATTCAGCGCGAGACATGGTAGCTCCTCTTCAGCAGCAGTTGATGCACGACGGTCACCAGAGTCATCAGCGCCACCAGCACCACGGCCAGGGCACTGGCCAGGTTCGGATCGAGGGAAATGTCGCCGGACACCATCGCCGCAATCCGGATCGGCAGCACGTTGAAGTTGCCGGTGGTCAACGCGTAGACCGTGGCGTAGGCGCCGAGGGCGTTGGCCAGCAGAATCACGAAGGTGCCGAGCAGGGCCGGGGTCAACACCGGCAGGCCGATGTGGCGCCAGAACTGCCAGCCGTCAGCGCCGAGCAGTGCGGCGGATTCGCGCCAGTCTTCACGCAATGCGTCGAACGCCGGGTAGAGAAGCAAGACGCCCAAGGGAATCTGGAAGTAGGTGTAAAGGATGATCAGCCCGGTTTTCGAATACAGGTTGAAGTCCTGAATGATCCCGGCCTGTTTCAGCATGATGGTGATGCTGCCGTTGAAACCCAGCAGGATGATGAACGCAAACGCCAGAGGCACACCGGCGAAGTTGCTGGTCATGTTGGCGAAGGCGTTGACGAAGTTGCGCAGCTTCGAATCGACCCGGCGCAGGGAATAGGCACCCAGCACCGCGATGATGATGCCGAATACACTCGACCAGAAACTGATTTCGAGGCTGTACTGGATCGCCTGCAAATAGAACTTCGAACTGAAGATCTTGCTGAAGTTGGCGAAACCCCAACCGAACTCTTCCGATTGCAGGCTGTTGATCATCACCCAGACCAGCGGGGCGATTTCGAACACGATAAAGAACAGGGTGAAGGGCACCAGGCAAAGGGCCGCCAGCCATTTGCCGCGAGTCATTGAGTTCACTTGAGCAACTCCCGGCACACAGGTTTGTCGTGGGGCACGCCGAGCAGCTCGCAAACGGTGCCGCAGATGTCGGTCTGCTTCGGCGTGGCGTCGGCGTTCAGGCTGAAGGCATCGCCGAGCACGAACAGCGGCACCTGGCGTTCTTCCGGCAACAGGCCGTTGTGCGAACGGTCGTTGTTCATGCCGTGGTCGGCGGTCACCAGCACCTGATAACCGGCGTCGAGCCAGCCTTGCAGGTAGTCGGCGAGGATGATGTCGGCGCTGCGGGCACTGTTGCGGTATTGCGGGGTGTCGAGGCCGTGCTTGTGGCCGGCGTCGTCGATGTTCATCGGATGGATCAGCAGAAAATCCGGGGCGTGGCGCAGGCGCAGGTTTTCCGCGTCGGCGAACAGGTGCGAGTCCGGGTAGTGATCGTTCCAATAGAAGTGGCCGTGCTGGATCGGTAGCGCCGGGTCATCGGTATGCCGATCCCGTGCGGCCACGAACGGCGAGCGGTTGTAGAGCTCGCTGACCCAGTGGTACGCCGCGGCGGCGGTTTTCAGACCGGCATCACGGGCGTAGTGATAGATGCTGCGCTGATTGGACAGGCGCGAGACGTTGTTGTGGACGATGCCGCTATCGATCGGTGGCACGCCCGTGAGGATGCATTCGTAAAGCGGTCGGGACAGGGCCGGCAGCTCGCACTCCAACTGGTAGAGCGCGGCGCGTCCTGCGCCAACGTAAGCCTGCAGATGCCCCATGGCGTGACGCGCGACCTCGTAGTTGAGGCCGTCGAGCACGACAAGGATGACGTTGTGCTTCATAGGGGCAAAAACTCCGCGAAACAATAAAAACGGGAAACTCGAAATCGACACGGATCCTGTGGGAGCGGGCTTGCCCGCGAAGGCGTCATATCATTCAACCTATGTGTTGAATGTGAAATTGCCATCGCGGGCGAGCCCGCTCCCACAGGGTTTTGCGTCAGACCCAGTGGGGATCTACCGGCTTACTTCATCTCTACGATGACTTCTTCGTTCCACTTCTGCGGCAGGGCCTTGGAGGTTTTCTCCCACGCATCGGCATCCTTGATCGGCGTGACCTTCTTGTACTGCTCGTTCGGCAGCAGTTTGGCTTTTACGTCTTCCGGCAGGGTCAGGTGCTCGGCGCGGATCGGACGGGCGTTGCCGCGGGCGAGGTTGGTCTGGCCGGCGTCGCTGAAGATGTATTCGCGGGTCAGCTTGGCGGCGTTCGGGTTTTTCGCGTATTTGTTGATGATGGTGGTGTAGCCGGAAATTACCGAACCGTCGGACGGGATCAGCACCACGTAGTCATCCGGGTTAGCCATCTTGGCCTTGTAGCTCAGGCCGTTGAAGTCCCAGACCACGCCGACTTCGATCTCGCCTTTTTCCATGGTGGCGATGGTCGGGTTGGCCATCGACAGGCGACCCTGCTTGGCGATGTCTGCGAACAGCAGCAGGGCAGGCTGGATGTTTTTCTCGTCGCCGCCGTTGGCCAGCGCAGCGGCGAGTACGCCGTTGGCAGCTTGTGCGGCAGTGCTCACGTCACCGATGGAGACCTTGTATTTGCCGCCCTTGAGGTCAGCCCATTTGGTCGGTACTTCAGAACCGTGCAACAGCTTCTTGTTGACGATGAAAGCGATGGTACCGGTGTAGGCCAGTGCCCAGTTGCCGTCCTTGTCCTTGGCCCATGCAGGCACTTGATCCCAGGTGGTCGGCTTGTACGGTTGCACTACGCCTTGCTTGACCGCGATCGGACCGAAGGCCGCGCCGACGTCGCCGATGTCGGCGGTGGCGTTGTCTTTCTCGGCGGCGAACTTGGCGATTTCCTGAGCCGAGCTCATGTCGGTGTCGATGTGCTTCAGGCCGTAGGTCTTGGCCAGGTCTTCCCAGGTGCCTTTCCAGTTGGCCCAGTCATCGGGCATGCCGACGCTGTTGACGGCGCCTTCCGCTTTCGCAGCGGCTTCGAGGGTTTTCAGATCATCAGCCGCCATGGCGGCGGTGCACATGGCAATGGTCGAGCCTAACAGTGTTGCCAGGAAAAGCTGTTTCATTCCGAAGCTCCTTGGTTGTGTTCAACGCTGCGATTGCGGTTTGTGTTGGTCTAGGTCAGCAATACCTGAGCCAATGTAGGGGGGCTGGATGACACTTTGATGTCGGCGCATACCCGGCCCGGCTTTTATTTCTCCGGTATCGACGGCTGCCCGGTAAGCGTAGACCACCCGCAAAGTCCCGGTGGGCAAGGGACTTGGCCGATGTATTGCAAGTTGTCAGGGCGACCGTTCGGGAGTTTTGTCATCTCTCGGTCATCTGCACTGCCTAGGCTTGCAGCACGACCGAACGACGCGATAGTCGTGTGGTTTTGCCCCGAAACAGTGCTGGTCTAGTCCAGATAGGTAACGTTGATGCGCGATGAGGCAACAAAAGCGGTGACAGCCATTGGCCAGATCCTTCAGGAGCAACTCGACCACGGCCTTCTCGCGGCGGGGAGCAAGCTGCCGGCCGAGCGCAAACTCAGCGAGTTGTTCGGCACGACCCGGATTACTGTGCGTGAAGCGTTGTTGCAACTGGAGGCGCAAGGGCAGATTTATCGCGAGGAACGTCGGGGCTGGTTCGTGTCGCCGCCGCGCCTGGCCTACAACCTGATGCAGCGCAGTCACTTTCACGCGATGGTCAGTGCGCAGGGACGGGTGCCGTCGACCGAGGTGATTTCGGCGCGGTTGCAACCGGCGTCAGCGGCGGTGTGTGCGTGGTTGCAGTTGCCGGCGTTGTCGAGCGTGATTCAGATTTGCCGGTCGCGGCGGATCGATGGGCGGTTGGTGTTGTATGTGGAGCATTATCTGAATCCGCAGTTTTTTCCGGGGATTCTGGAGTTTGATTTGAATCAGTCGATTACCGAGTTGTATGCGCGGCACTACGATTTGCACTATGGGCGGGTGCGGTTCGAAATTGTGCCTACGTCGTTGTCGGTGGATGCGGCGGCGGCTTTACGGGTGTCGGTGGGGAGTCCGGGGTTACGGATTGCTCGGGTCAATTATGATCAGGCTGGGCGGTTGATTGATTGTGATCTGGAGTTTTGGCGGCATGATGCGATTCACGTTGGGGTTGATGTTGTTTGACCTTGACCTTGGCGGCCTTTGGGCCGGCCATGCTCTGGGATGTTTTGGGTGAATATCCGTTGCTTCGGGTGCTGCCGCTGACGGTTTCGCTTTTACAGCGACTCACTTTTCCAGACGCCGAAAAGTAAGCAAAAGGCTGGGCCCCGGCGTTCGGCACCTCGCCTGGGCTCGGTGTTCCTTCGTTCCGGGATTCATCCGGGGGCATCGCCTACGGTTTGCTTCGCTGCACCTCCTCTCGATGCATGCGGCTTCGCCGCACGGTCGCTGCGCTCCCACCCCCGGATGAATCCCTCCACTCAGCCTGCCGATGGGGCCGGCACGTCAAAAGCGGTACTTGAGCTAACGCTCATCGTGTTGAGTGGGGCGGCTGCGCCGCATCTGGCGATCAAGTTTGCCGGCGATGGTGGCCTGACGGTCAGGGGCTATTCCTGAGTTTGGCCACCACCACCTGCGGTTATCACCTGAACATTCATCCTCGGCGTCGCGAGATCCAGCCCGGCCTCATCCAGATGCCGTTTCAGCGACAGATTGAACGCCCGTGAAACTTCCCACTGTTTGATCGGTGCAGTCTTGAACCTTGCGCGCAATATCGCATTACCCGATTCAAAACTTTCCACCCCCTGAATCTCCAGTGGCGACCAGATATTGCGGCGCTGCAGCGGGTCGGTACGCATTTTCTGGCCGACTTCGCGCATCAGTTTGATGGCTTCGTCGATGTTCATGTTGAACGGCACCGCCACGCGGAAGATCGCGTAGCCGAATTCCCGGGAGTAGTTTTTGATGCTTTTGATTTCGCTGAACGGGATGGTGTGGACGATGCCGTCGATGTCCCGCAGGCGTACGGTGCGGATGGTCAGGCCTTCGACGGTGCCCAAGTGGCCGCCGACGTCGACGTAGTCGTCGATGGCCAGGGAGTCTTCGATGATGATGAACAGGCCGGTGATCAGGTCGGCTACCAGCGACTGGGCGCCGAAGCCGATCGCCAGGCCGATCACGCCGGCACCGGCCAGCAGTGGCGTGACGTTCATGCCCATGTTCGCCAGAGCGACGATCAGGGCGATGATGAAGATCGCCACGAACAGCACGTTGCGGATCAGCGGCATCATCGTTTGTGCACGGGCGTTGGCCAGGCCTTTGCGTGAGCGGGTGAGGGCGTGGTGGACGGCGGTGTCGCTGAGGATCCAGATCAGCCAGGCGAAGATCAACGTGCCGATCAGGCTGAACAGTTTGACGCTGACGTCGTGGCCTTCGCCTTCGGTGAAGCCGATCAGGGACATGCCCCAGACCCGCAGGCCGAGTTCGATGAAGGCCAGCCACACCAGCAAATGAGCGAGGGTGTAGAAGAAGCTTTTCAGGCGTTCGGAATACAGCGCGTGGCGTTTCGGGCCGCGTTGGGGTTTGAGGGCGTGGCGGCGGACGAGGCCGTTGATCACCATGCACAACACCAGCAGCACCGTGCAGATCAGCGACTGGCGCAGGGCGGTGCTGGTGTCGCCGGCGGAGACGAAGGTGGCGAACAGGGAAATCCCCACGAGGACCAGCGCCGGCACGTACCAGAAGGTGCCGAGGATTTCGATGGTGTCGCTGAGGGCGCGGCGGGTCAGGCGGCGGGACAGTGGCTGGTTGCGGATCAGGTGGGCGATCGGGCGGCGGAAGCGCAGGATGAACAGGCCGGTCGACAGGGCCGCGAGCACATTGGCGACGGTGGCCGCGGTGTGTGCCAGGTGCACGCCCAGGCCGCTGACCAGTCGCGGGTCGTTCAGGGCTTCGCCGAACGCGGCGAAGCTGCCGATCAGCCACAAGGGACGGAAGGCCTGATGGCGCAGGATGTACAGCGCACGATGGCGGTGCGGGCCGTCGAGTACGGAGAAAGCAATCACGCAGATCGCCGAGAAGCAGGTGCCGACCACCAGCGCATAAGCCAGAACCATCGCCAGGCTTTTGCCCAGCGACGACGGCAGCGCGTAGCTCATGTAAACCGTGATGGCCAGGGCAATCATCCATGGGCCGAGCTTGCGCAGGGCGAAGCGCAGCATGTCAAGGGCCCGGGGGTTTTGTGGCAGTTCTTCGGTCAGGCCGAAGCGCATGCGCACCCGGTGGCCGAGCCAGATCAGTGCGGCGGCGAGAAGGCTCCAGACGGCGAGGATCACGGCGAAGGCGAAGATGATCGGCAGCCATTCGCTGGCCGGCAGCATCAGGTCGGACAGTTCGTCTTTGGCCAGATCGAACTCGGCGGACCAGCGATTGAGCGGGCTGTCGGCACCGGTAAATTGTTTTTCGAAGGTGGCGAGGGTGCCGCCTATCAGGCCCAGCACGCCTTCTTCCGGGGTGGCCTGGGCTTTTTTCGTGGCGTCGCGCAGCTTTTTCAGGTCGCTCAGCAACTGGGCGCGTTGCTTGTCGTTTTCCAGCGACTTGATGACTTCGTCGAGGGACTGGCCGAGTGGTTCCTGAGCCTCCGGTTGCGCCTTGTTCGAGCCATTGAGCAGGCCGGGCAGGCTCACCGCGTGGGCAGGCGCCGACGGCAGCAGCGTCATCAGGCAGACGAGGAAAAGGCAGGGCAGGGCAAAGAAACGAGCGAACACTAGGCGGTCAACCTCGCAAGGGGCGGATCGGGCGAGTGTACGAGCCCGCCTGAATCAATGCGAGCCGGGCGCGGATTTATTCGTTGAGTTTGGCGAGGATCTTGTAGACCACGGTGGCCAGGATCAACAGCATGCCGATCCACATGGCGAACACTCCGGCGTTTTTGTCGCGGAAGTTGAAGCCGAACGCCAGCAGAATCATTCCGGACAGAATCGGAATGAGCATGGAGTGGAACGCAGACATCGAGATCATGGCGACAGCCTTGTCGAAGGGGATGATTTAAGTCTAGGTCGCTTTTTACCGACCGGTGGTGATGTGTATCACAGTCACTGCGCAGTCGACGTGGCGAGGGAGCAAGCGCCCTCGCCACAGGACCGGTTACGGCAATTCGCGGCTGGCGTAGAACGCGCTCAGCACTTTGACCAGGTGGGCCAGGTCATGGCTGCCGCACAGTTCGCGGATCGAGTGCATGGCGAACGTCGGCAAGCCGATGTCGACCGTGCGCACGCCCAAATGGCTGGCGGTGATCGGGCCGATGGTCGAACCGCAGCCCATGTCGCTGCGGACCACGAAGCTTTGCACCGGCACTTCTTCAGCCATGCACAGATGGCGGAAGAAACCGGCGGTTTCGCTGTTGGTGGCGTAGCGCTGGTTGCTGTTGACCTTGATCACCGGGCCGGCGTTGAGTTTCGGGCCGTGGTTGGCGTCGTGCTTTTCGGCGTAGTTCGGGTGCACGCCGTGGGCGTTGTCGGCCGAGACCAGCAGGGATTTCTGGATGGTGCGTACGAATTCGTCACCTTCGGGCAACAGGCGACGCAGGGTCTGTTCGAGCATCGGGCCGTCGGCGCCGCATGCGGAGCAGGAGCCGACTTCTTCGTGGTCGTTGCACACCAGCACGCAGGTTTCTTCGGTGTCGGCGGTCAGAAGGGCTTGCAGACCGGCGTAGCACGACAACAGGTTGTCGAGGCGGGCGCCGGCGATGAAGTCACCGTTCAGGCCGATGACCGCAGCGCTTTGGGTGTCGTAGAAGCTCAGCTCGTAATCGAGCACCACGTCGGCATTGAGGCCGTGCTCGCGGGCCAGTTGATCGGTCAGCACGGCACGGAAGTCCACGCGTTCGTCACCGGCGAACTGCGCGAGAATCGGCGGCAGTTCGGTCTGGGCATTGATCGCCCAGCCTTGGTTGGCTTCGCGGTTGAGGTGGATCGCCAGGTTGGGAATGATCGCGATCGGGGCCTTGAAGTCGATCAGCTGGCTCTCGACCTTGCCGTCGCGGCGGAAGGTGACGCGGCCGGCCAGCGACAGATCACGGTCGAACCACGGTGCTAGCAGCGCGCCGCCGTAGACTTCGACGCCCAGTTGCCAGAAGCCCTGGCGTTGCAATTCAGGTTGCGGCTTGACCCGCAGGCACGGGCTGTCGGTATGGGCGCCGACCAGACGGATGCCGTCGTGCAGCGGAGAGTTGCGGCCCATCTTGATCGCGACGATCGAGGAGTCGTTACGGGTGACGTAGTAACGACCATTGGCTTCGGTGTGCCAGGTCTCGCGCTCGTCGAGGCGCACATAACCGGCGGCCTCCAGGCGTTGAACAAGGCTGGCGGTGGCGTGAAACGGGGTAGGGGAGGCCTTGAGGAAGTCGATCAGGCCTTGGTTCAACTCTTCGCGCATAAGAAGCTCCAGACAGCAATGGGCGGGAGTTTAACGCATGCCGGTGTGCAGGCCACAATCGAAATCGAATGTAAAAAGAGATCCACTGTGGGGGCAAGCTCCCACAGTGGACAGTGTTGCTCAGCGAGCCGCGGCCACGCGTTTTTTCAGGTAGCTCATGATGGCTTTTTCGTCTTCGGGCTTTTCCGGGCGCGGCAGTTGTTGCGGCCAACGACTCTGGTTCAGAAGCTTTTTCTGACGGCTCTCGTCCCAGCGAAGAATCTCTCGCGAGGCACATTCCCACCACTCATGGCGACAGGCGCTGTAGTACGGATGATCCGGCGCGGCGCTGCCATACAGCAGGTCACGGCCGACCTTGCGCATCGTGCCGCTCTGATTGCGCAGCTTCCATTTGATTTTCAGGCGCTGCCAGGCGGACGGGAACGGTTTGACCCGTGGCACGTCCTTGCACAGATCCACCAGGCGCTGGCTGAATTTTTCGCCGTGCTGGGCGAAGAAAAACGCCTGCATCGCGTGGAAGAAGCGCTTTTCGGCAAAGTAGTGATAGATGTACTTGCGCGCTTCAACCACCGGCCGCTTGCGCAGTGCGAACGACAGGGCGATCTGTTCGATGGTATGGATGTCGAAACCGTCAGCCGTCCATTCGTCGATCAAGCGGATCGACTCTTCGAACAATTTTCCGTCGCTGTCGGTTATGCCGCACAGCCCGCTGTTGTAGAGCTTGAAGCCGCTTTCCGGAGTCACGCCGTGGGCGCTGAGGTCGCGGCCGAGCTTCAGGTAATCGTCGCGTTCAAAGACATCTTTCCAGTCGTATTCGAAACGATCCATCACCGATTGCTCGGGGGTGATGTGTTGGAACAGACGGTTCGGGTCGCTGGTGAACAGGGTGTCGGTATCAACGAACAAGGTCTTTTCGGCCAGTTGCAGGCCGGCGGCAATGGCGCAGGCCTTGCGCCGGTGGTGATAGCCGTTGTCGCCTTGCCAGCGGTTCAGAGTCGGCTCGTCGAGCAGCACGGTGTCGACGGGCCAGCCTTCGTAATCCTGTGGTCGATCTGTGAGGATTCTGATAGCCGGGCGCTTGCCGGTCCTGGCCTGGGACAGGGCGGTCAGGATGCTGAACTTGGCTTCGCGCCGGTAAACATCCTGGTTGCCGTAAATCAGGTAGAGCAGTTGATGACGGGTCTTCTTGACGGGTGTTGCCAGGGAATCAGTACAACTCATCCGGAACAAAATCCTTTAAAACAGGCGACTGCCGGTCAGGCAGTGCTTAAAACGGAGCCGGGCATTCGAAACGCAAGCGTTCGCCGGACTGCGGGTGGGTGAAGCTGAGCATGCTCGCGTGCAGGCACAGGCGCGGCCAGGCGGCCAAGGCTTGTTCATGGGCATAGAGCCCGTCACCGAGCAGCGGATGACCGATGGACAGCATGTGCACGCGCAACTGGTGCGAGCGGCCGGTGATCGGCGTCAGTTCGACACGGCACCAGTCGCCGCAACGTTCCAGTACGCGCCAGAAGGTCAGGGCGTGTTTGCCGAATTCGTGGTCGACCACGTGACGCGGCTTGGTTGGCGGATCGTAGCGCAGGGGCAGGTCGATGCTGCCGCTGTCCAGTTCCGGCTGACCCCAGCACAGGGCGGTGTAGGCCTTTTCGGTTTCGCGGTCATGAAACTGGCGCGACAGTTCGCGGTGGGTGTCGGCGTCGCGAGCCAGCAGAATGATGCCGGAGGTTTCCCAGTCCAGACGATGGACGATACGCGCTTCCGGGTAGCCGTTTTCCTGCAGGCGAGTGATCAGGCAGTCCTTGTTGTCGTCGGCCCGGCCGGGCACCGAGAGCAACAGGGTCGGTTTGTTCACCACCAGTACGGCGGCGTCCTGATGGAGGATGTGGATGTTGGACAGCGGCATTAAAACAGCCTCGTAACAAATGCCAACGGCGGCTCAGGGCACTTCCGGTGTCGGAAGGGCCCTGAGCCGCCGTCGTTCCTGCCGGATCGACTCAGCGATCTGGCAGGGTGATGTTGAGTTCCAGAATCGAGCAACTGCCCTGGCTTTCCAGTGCAACATGTACGTCGTCGTTGCCGATGTTGACGTACTTGCGGATCACGTCCACCAGTTCCTTCTGCAAGGCTGGCAGGTAATCCGGCGTGCTGCGCTGGCCGCGCTCATGCGCCACGATGATCTGTAGACGCTCTTTCGCTACCGAGGCAGTGCTTGGCTTTTTGTTGGCACGAAAGAAGTCAAAAAGGTTCATTACCTACCTCCAAACAGGCGCTCGAAGAATCCCTTCTTCTCGACATCGAGGAACCGGTGTGCTTTGTCTTTGCCCAGCAGGCGGTCGACGGTGTCGCTGTAGGCCTGGCCGGCATCGCTCTGGTCGTCGAGGATGACCGGGACGCCCTGGTTGGATGCCTTGAGCACCGCCTGGGATTCCGGGATCACACCCAGCAGGGTCACCGAGAGGATTTCCTTGACGTCTTCGACGCCGAGCATTTCGCCCTTTTCAACGCGCTCCGGGTGGTAGCGGGTGATCAGCAGATGTTCCTTGATCGGGTCTTCGCCACGTTCGGCGCGACGGGACTTGCTGGCCAGCAGGCCGAGCATGCGGTCCGAGTCACGTACCGAGGACACTTCCGGGTTGGTCACGACGATCGCTTCGTCAGCGAAGTACATGGCCAGGTGGGCGCCTTTCTCGATGCCCGCCGGGGAATCGCAGACCACGAACTCGAATTGTTCCTTGAGCTCCATCAGGACTTTTTCCACGCCTTCGACGGTCAGCGCGTCTTTGTCGCGGGTCTGGCTGGCGGCCAGCACATAGAGGTTTTCCAGGCGCTTGTCTTTGATCAGGGCCTGTTGCAGGTTGGCTTCGCCGTTGACCACGTTGACGAAGTCATACACCACGCGGCGCTCGCAACCCATGATCAGGTCAAGGTTACGCAAGCCCACGTCGAAGTCGACGATCACTGTTTTGTGGCCGCGCAGAGCGAGGCCGGTACCGATAGCGGCGCTGGTGGTGGTCTTACCCACACCACCCTTGCCGGATGTAACCACGAGAATCTTGGCCAAGGTGTTTCACCCCTAAGGAAGAAGGACTGTTCAGCCCCTGAAAAACATCTCTTGAAAACTACTGCAGTCGGACAGCCTTGGCTGGAATTTGGCTTTTGGCCTTTTTCCTACTTCGTTTGAGCCGTTTTCGCTACGTTTTAGAGATGCTTGGAAAATGCGGCAGTATCCGTTAAAGCCGAATGATGTTCAACACGTCGCCCGATAGGCTGACCTGTACGCCCGAACCCCACATCGGATCGCGACGCAGGTCTTCGGAAACCTTGTAGTGGCCTGCGATGGAGATCAGTTCAGCGCTCAATTGCTGACAGAAAATCCGCGCCTTGGTGTCGCCCTTGACCCCGGCCAGCGCACGACCGCGCATCGGGCCGTATACATGGATGTTGCCATCGGCGAGAAGTTCCGCCCCCGGACTGACCGAGGAAACCACCACCAGATCGCCACCCTGGGCATAGATCTGTTGGCCACCACGTACTGGCGTGGTGATAACGCGGGTCTGTTTGACGGTCGGCTCCGGCGGTTTTTCCGGCTTCTTCGGAGCAGCAGGCTCGGCAGTTTCCAGCGGTCGCTCACGGGCGCCGGACGGCGGCAGCACCGGGATGTCGATGGCGATGGCGGCGGCGATGTCTTCGATGCGGCTGGCGCGGATCGCCAGGGTGCGCAGGCCGTGTTGGCGGCACACGCGCATCAGGCCCGGCAGATCAACGGCGCCTTCGCTGGGCGGCAACTTGTCCAGCGCCAGAACCAGCGGCGCGTTGCTGAAGAAGTTCGGCGCCTGGGCGACTTTGGCGGCCAATTGCCGATCAAGGCTGTCCAGGTCGTTGCGGGACAGTTCCAGCACCGTAATGGCGAGCATGCTGCCCTTCAGCTGGAACACGGGATCTTGGTCTAGCGGTTCGGTTTGGCTCATGTCGGCATACAACGGCTTGTCACTAAAAGTGCCGAGACTTATAACGAGAACGCCCGCCAGCCGCAAGCCGGGTCGAACGATGTAGAATGCGCGGCCACTTATTTACGGAAGCTTTAATGGATCGCCCGCGTTTTCGAAAAGCATTTCTTGCTCCACGCTTCTGGCCACTCTGGTGCGGCCTGGGGCTGTTGTGGCTGATCGTGCAGCTGCCGTATCCGGCATTGTTGGCCATCGGTCGCTTTCTTGGTGCCTTGATGTATCGCTTCGCCGGCGACCGGCGGCGCATTGCCAAGCGCAATCTGGAATTGTGTTTCCCGGAAAAATCTGCCGCCGAGCGCAAACGCCTGCTCAAGGAAAACTTTGCCTCCACCGGCATCGCCTTCTTTGAAATGGCGATGAGCTGGTGGTGGTCGCGTCAGCGTCTGGCGAAACTGGCCCATGTCGAAGGCCTGGAGCACCTGCAAAAGGCTCAGCGCGAAGGCAAGGGCGTGATTCTGATGGCGGTGCATTTCACCACTCTGGAAATCGGCGCGGCGCTGCTCGGCCAGCAGCACACCATCGACGGCATGTACCGCGAACACAAGAACCCGCTGTTCGACTTCATCCAGCGTCAGGGCCGCGAGCGGCACAATCTCGATTCGCTGGCGGTGGAGCGTGACGACGTGCGCGGTATGCTCAAGCTGCTGCGCTCCGGGCGCGCGATCTGGTACGCACCGGATCAGGACTACGGCGCCAAGCAAAGCATCTTCGTGCCGTTGTTCGGCATTCAGGCCGCGACCGTCACCGCCACCAGCAAGTTCGCGCGGCTGGGCAAGGCGCTGGTGGTGCCATTCACCCAGGAGCGTCTGGCCGACGGCAGCGGTTATCGTCTGGTGATCCATCCGCCGCTGGAAGGTTTCCCGGGCGAGACCGAAGAGGCCGATTGCATCCGCATCAACCAGTGGGTCGAAGGCGTGTTGCGCGATTGCCCCGAGCAGTACTTGTGGGCGCATCGGCGCTTCAAGAGCCGTCCACCGGGCGAGCCGAAGCTGTACGCCAAACGCGGTTGAACCTTCCATCCCTATAAGCACCACGGAGCGTTGCGATGAGCCCAGCTGAACCGGTCACAGGTTTGATTCTTTCCGGCGGCGGGGCTCGGGCGGCGTATCAGGTGGGAGTGCTGGCGGCAATTGCCGAACTGCTGCCGCTGGGGGCAGACAATCCGTTCCCGGTGATTGTCGGCACCTCGGCCGGGGCGATCAACGCGGTCAGCCTCGCCAGCGGCGCCACGGACTTTCGTGCCGCCATCGAACGCCTGACCCTGTTCTGGCAAGGCTTTCGCAGCCATCGCGTATTGCGCAGCGACTGGCCGGGGGTGATCCGCCAGGCCAGTCGATTCGTCAGTCACAGCCTGCTGGGCATGGGCCGGCAATTGCCGGTGGCACTGCTCAACAGCTCGCCGTTACGCCATCTGCTCAATGAAAAACTGCACATGCCCGGCATTGCCGAATCCATCGCCCGTAAGCAACTGCACGCGGTGGCGGTGACGGCGTTCGGCTACGAGTCGGGGCAGGCGGTGACCTTCTATCAGGGCGGCGGCACCATTGACTCATGGTTGCGTCATCGGCGCATCGGCGTGCCGACGCAATTGACCGTGGAGCATCTGCTCGCCAGTTCAGCGATCCCGCTGTTGTTCGCGCCAGTGAAAATCGGCGAGGAATACTTTGGCGATGGCGCGGTGCGGCAATCGGCGCCGATCAGTCCGGCTCTACACCTGGGTGCGAGCCGGGTGCTGGTGGTGGGCGTCAGTGGCAACCCGCGCGGGTTCGACCCGGCACAACCGCTGGAGCGCACTTACACCGGTCAGCAGCCGACGCTGGCGCAGATCGGCGGCCACATGCTCAACAGTACGTTCATTGACAGCCTGGAAAGCGACATCGAGCTGCTTCAGCGTCTGAACCAGTTCAGCCATCTGATGCCCGACGGAACGCCGACGCGGACTTTGGGCGTTGCGCCAGTGGAAGTGCTGGTGATTTCACCCAGTCAGCCGATCGATGAGATCGCGGCGCGGCATCGTCAGGAACTGCCGGCGGCGTTGCGGCTGTTCTTGCGCGGGCCGGGGGCGACTAAAACGAGCGGGGCAGGGGTGTTGAGTTACTTGCTGTTCGAGGCGGGGTATTGCAGTGAACTGATCGACCTGGGGCGGCGCGATGCACTGGCCAAGCGCGATGAGCTGTGCCGGTTTCTCGGGATCACCGAGGCAGTTGTTCCGGCCTGATATTTGGGGTGGCGGCAATCGCTGGCAAGCCAGCTCCCACAGGTTATTGGGTGTCCACAACCTCTGTGAACGACGCATGACCCTGTGGGAGCGAGCTTGCTCGCGAAGGCGTCCCTGAGGACGCCGCCGGATCAGAAGTGGAACTTCACCAGGAAGCTGGTCACGTTCTGATTGGTGGTGAAAGCACGGGTGTCGTCGATCCCGTACTTGTCTTTCCAGTAGTCGTATTCAACGCCGACGTACAGCTGCTTCTCGCCGAAGTTCAGCGCCTTGCCCAGGTCGTATTTGACCTGTGGGTTGAAGTGCAGGTTGGCGTGGTATTCGCCTTTGCTGTTGACGTCGTTGTCGACCACCCAGTCCATGTAACCGTCGATCAGCACGTTCGAGTCGCCGACCGGAATGGTGTAGGACCAGACTGGCGTGATCTGCCAGACGTTGTCACCCGGACGCGAGCCTTCGGTGTGACGCTGGTAGAAGTTCAGCTGGAAGTAGTCGAAGCCCGGAATGGCCAGGTCGAAGCCCGGACCGATCAGGTAGGACTCGACGTCACCTTCACCGAACTCGTAGGTCATGGCCAGCAGCACGTCTTTGATCGGGCCGAATTCGATCTTCTGGTCGAGCACCTTGCCCAGCGAGATGCGTGGCTGGAACTCACCGTAGTAGGTGTTGTTGCCGACGCCGCCGTCTGGCTTGCCGTTGTAGAAGATCTTGTCGATGAACAGGAAGTTGTCCCCATACTTCCATGCATCGGCGTGCTCGAAGGTTACCGTCTGCTGGATGGCCGGGTTGACCTTGAAGTCCTTGCCGTAGAGGTAGGTCAGGCTGTTGTTCTGCCATTGCAGCAAGCCGTCGGCCATGGCCTGGCCGCCGGCCAGCATGGTTCCCGCAAGCATCAGGCTGGTGCACATACGTTTCATTCGGTTGCTCCCAAAGTAGGTGTTCCACGTTTATTTTTTTTGAGTCGGCGCTCTGGTGTGGCGCCTTTTTTCGTTGCTGCAAAAATCATCCATCCGGTCAGCTTTAGTGCTGTTAGCAAGAGCTGAGCCAAGGCTTTTCGAAAAGCAAAAAAACGCCCGTCGGCTGCTGAAAAACAGTCGATTGAGCGTGTTTTCGGGATGCCTCGGTACTGACCGTGGCCGGGATAAGTTGGCCCGTCGGTCAGGAATTAAATCCGGGCTTTTTTTTAGACCGAATTCAGGAGGCCGCGGAGAATACTGACTCAACGGCCAGGTCTCAAGTGCCCCGCAACAGAGCACCGACGACAGGTAGGGGGCGCGGTTGCGGGTCATCTTAGAAGTGCACCTTCACCAGCAGGCTGGCGGTGTTCTGATTGGTGTCGAGGTTGTGGCTGCTTTCGACCCCGTATTTGTTTTTCCAGTAGCTGTACTCGGTGCCGACATACAGCTGCTTCTGGCGCCAGCCGAGGGCTTTGCCCAGGTCGTATTTGATCTGCGGATTGATGTGCAGGTTGGCGTGATAGGTGCCGCGCGAGTTCTCGTCGTTGTCGACGACCCAGTCGAGGTAGCCATCGATCAGCACGTCGGAATTACCCAGCGGAATGCTGTAGGACCAGCCCGGCGTGATCTGCCAGACACCATCGCCCGGGCGCGGGCCTTCGGTCTGGCGACGGAAGATGTTCAGGGTGACGTAGTTGAAGCCCGGCACTTTCAGGTCAAAACCGGGGCCGATCAGATAGGCCTCGCTCTCGCCTTCGCCGTATTCGTAAGTCATCGCCAGCAGCACGTCCTTGATCGGGCCGAATTCGAGCTTGCGATCGAAGATCTTGCCGAACGAGAAGCGCGGGGTGAATTCGCCGTAGAAGGTGTGCGGGCCTTTGTTGCGGTCTTCCTGGCCGTTGTAGAAGATCTTGTCGACGAACAGGAAGTTGTCGCCGTACTTCCACTTGTCGGCGTGCTCGAACGTCACCGTCTGCTGGATCGACGGATTGATCGCGAAGTTCTTGCCGTACAGGTAGCTCAGGCTGTTGGTCTGCCACAGCAATAAATCGCCGGCCATGGCTTGTGATGCGGCCAGCAGGCCGCCGCTCAACAACACGTTGGTTTGAGTCCGGATCATCTGTTGCTCCCTCTTGTTTTTATTGTTTGAGGCGCAGGTTGTGGCCAGGGGGCTGGCCACGGGCAGGCCCCCTTTGCTGTCAGTCAGATCAATGCGGGTGTGCGTGACAATCGTTGATGGCCGCGCGCTCGGCGCCGCCCAGGATGTTGAACAGAAGGTTCAGCGTCAGTGCGCTGAGGGTGGCCATGGCGATACCGCTGTGGGTGATCGGGCTCATCCACAACGGCAGGTGGGCGAAGAACTCCGGACGTACCACCGGGATCAGGCCCATGCCGATGCTCACCGCCACCAGCAGTTGATTGCGACGGTCACCGATGTCGGCCTCTTGCAGGATCTTGATCCCGGTAGCTGCAACCATGCCGAACATCGCAATCGCCGCACCGCCAAGTACCGCCGGTGGAATCGACGCCACCAGAAACGCCGCTTTCGGCAGCAGGCTCAGGACGATCAGCAAGCCGCCGGCGACGATGGTCACCGAACGGCAGCGCACGCCGGTCATCTGCACCAGGCCAATGTTCTGAGCGAAGGAGGAGTGGGTGAAGGTGTTGAAGAAACCGGCAACGAACGATGCGCCGGCATCACACAGCAGACCGCGACGTAGCATGCGCGGGCAGACTTCCTGACCGGTGATCTTGCCCAGCGCGAGGAACATTCCGGTGGACTCGACAAAGATGATCACTACCACCAGACACATCGACAGGATCGGTGCCAGTTCGAACTTCGGCATGCCGAAATGCAGCGGAGTAACGAACTGAACCCACGGCGCATTGGCCATGCCGCTCAGATCGACCATACCGATGGCGCCGCAGAGCACGTAGCCCAGGCACATGCCGATCAGCACGGAAATGTTGACCCAGAAACCACGCATGAAACGGTGGATCAACAGAATGGTGCCCAACACCAACGCGGCGATGGCCAGATAAATCGGTGATCCGAATTGTGCAGCGCCTGCGCCGCCACCGGCCCAGTTCACGGCCACGGGGAACAGCGACAAACCGATCGAGGTGATGACCGTGCCGGTCACCAGAGGAGGGAAGAAGCGTACGACCTTGGACATGAACGGCGCGATGATCATGCCGAAGAACCCGGCGGCGATGGTTGCGCCGAAGATCCCTTGCAGACCGATGCCGGGCATGCCGGCCATGGCG
Organism: Pseudomonas sp. HS6; assembly: GCF_023375815.1. Taxonomy (NCBI): domain Bacteria; kingdom Pseudomonadati; phylum Pseudomonadota; class Gammaproteobacteria; order Pseudomonadales; family Pseudomonadaceae; genus Pseudomonas; species Pseudomonas sp. HS6. The sequence goes on from NZ_CP067412.1 coordinate 6,353,788, forward strand.
ACCATGCTGCCGACAGCGGCGAAACTGGCGCCCATCATCACCGGCATACGAATGCCCATCGGGCCGATCCCTAAGGATTGCACGATGGTGGCGATGCCGGCGACCAGCAGGTCGGCGTTGATCAGGAAGGCGATTTCTTCACGACTCAGGCCAGCGGCCTGTCCGATGATCAGCGGTACCGCGATGGCGCCGCCGTACATCAGCAGAACATGTTGCAAACCGACCAGGATCAGTTGCAAAAGGGGCAAACGCTGAATGGCGGGTGCGTCGGGGATGCGCGCTTTGGACAGCTCGGACATGCAACACCTCGGATCTTTTTTATTCTTGTGATTGAACAGCTGCCGGGTGGCTCACAGCTGTCCTTTTGCATCAGGTAAACCGCGTTGCGGCTAATCGCAGGCAAGCCAGCTCCCACAGGATTGTGTGAATCCCTGTGTGAGCGGGCTTGCCCGCGATGCTTTTATTGCTTAATTGGTCTGGGCTCCCTGGGCGATCCATGCACCGATCAGGTCACGTTCCTGCTGGGTCATCTGTGTGATGTTGCCCAGTGGCATGATCTGCGTGGTGATGGCTTGCGCCTGGATCCGTGCCGCGTTCTGGCGGATCTGCTCTGGGGTGTCGAACATCACACCGGCAGGTGCAGCGCTGAACAGCGGGCTGGTCGGTTTGGCCGAGTGGCAGACCGCGCAGCGTTCCTGGATCACGTTGTGCACCTTGTCGAAACCCGGGCCGGCGTTGGACGCCTGAGCCGGAGCCGCGGCCGGTGCAGCAGGTGCGGCCGGTTGTGTAGCTTCAGCCGGTTTCGCGCCACCACCCAACGCCGTTTCCGGCAGCGGCTGGTACTCGATTTTTGCTGGAGCCTTGGCCACTTCCGGCGCGGTCGGCATCGGCGCAGGGCCGGTGACGTAAGCCAGGGTGATCATGCCCACCGCTGCCACTGGCAGGGTCCAGGCAAACTTGTGGCTGTCGTGACGGGTGTTGAAGTAGTGACGCACCAACACCGCCAACACTGCAATCCCGGCCAGGATCAGCCAGTTGTACTGGCTGCCGTAAGTGCTCGGGAAGTGGTTGCTGATCATGATGAACAGCACCGGCAGGGTGAAGTAGTTGTTGTGACGCGAACGCAGCAGGCCTTTGGCCGGCAGCGCCGGATCCGGCGTGCGGTTCGCGGCAATCGCGGCCACCAGTGCGCGTTGCGCCGGCATGATGATGCGGAACACGTTGCCGACCATGATGGTGCCGATGATCGCGCCGACGTGCAGGTACGCACCACGACCGCTGAACACCTTGCTGAAGCCATACGCGGCGCCGATGATCAGCACGAAAAGGATGCCACCGAGCAGGGCAGGGCGTTTGCCCAGGGCCGAGTCGCACAGGAAGGAGTAGATGAACCAGCCGAGGAACAGCGAGCCGATACCGATAGCTACGCCTTCTGGACCGCTCAGAGTACTGCCGGGAGCCAGCAGGTAGAGCGTCGGATTGGAGTAGAACACCACGCACAGCAGCGCGATCCCCGACATCCAGGTGAAGTAGGCTTCCCATTTGAACCAGTGCAGGTTCTCCGGCATCGACGGAGGGGCCAGTTTGTATTTTTCCAGGTGATAGATACCGCCGCCGTGGATCGCCCACAGATCACCGGCCAGACCGGTTTTCGGGTTGACGCGGTTGAGGTTGTTCTCCAGCCAGACGAAGTAGAACGACGCGCCGATCCAGGCCACGCCAGTGATCATGTGAACCCAGCGCACGCTCAGGTTCAGCCATTCCAACAGATGTGCTTCCACAGTCTTTACCTCTCGCCTGTCACTCTTGTTGTCGAGTGATCAGACCTTCTCTTATTGGTGGGGGGCGAGGATCAAACGCTCATCCTCTTTGAAAAAATGCTCATCGCAGTTATTGCCTGTGCCACTGCGATCAACCACCAGGAAGTCATCCCGCTTTTCGATCGTCAGCACCGGGTGGTGCCAGACGCCGCGATGGTAATTGATGCCCTGCCTGCCGTTGGTGACGAAGGCGCGGACCAAGCCTGATACAGGTTCATCGCCAAGTGGCGCGACCACGATCAGAAAGGGGTTGCCGAGCAGCGGAATGAAAGCCTGGCTGCCCAGCGGATGGCGTTCCAGCATGCTGACGGTCAGCGGCATGTCCTGCGCGTCGGCGCGGAAGATGCTGATGATCGCGTTGTCCTCAGGCGTCGCGGTTTCGACCGTCGCCAGTTTGTGGAAGCGCATGGTCGAACCGTTGTTGATCATGAAGTGATCGCTGCCGTCGGTTTCGATCACGTCACCGAAAGGGGCGAAGGCTTCTTTGGTCAGCGGTTCAATCGTCAGTGTGCGCATGCTGTTCTTCTTATCCAAAATTCTGTGTTGTTAGAACTATCGCCATCGTCGGAACGCCGCCCGGGGCAAGCCCGCTCCCACAGTGGACTGTGGCGTTCACAAAACCTGTGGGAGCTGGCTTGCCAGCGATTGGGTCCAACCTTATTTAGCGACCTTGCCCAATACGCGCAGGCGGCTCACACCACCATCCGGGAACACGTTCAGACGGATGTGGGTGATCGGGCCCAGTGCCTTGATCTGCTCGACGAAGGTGTGTTCGGCGTGCATTTCCAGCTTCTGGCTTGGCAGCAGATCGCGCCAGAACAGCGACTGGGTTTCGATCTGGCTGTCGGTACCGCCCTTGACGAACGCGCCCTGGATCGAGCAGGTGTCCGGGTAGTTGCCCTTGAAGTGCAGGGTGTCGACGATGATTTTTTCGATCTCGCCCGGGTGGCCCAGTGCGACGATGACCCAGTCATTGCCTGGCGTGCGACGACGTGCGGTTTCCCAGCCATCGCCCATGTTGATGCCACGGCCCGGGTTGAGGATGTTGCTCATGCGGCCGAAGTGTTCGTCGGAGCAGGCGAGGGCGCGGCCACCGTTGAGGGCTGCAGCCAGGTCGACTTGCTCGTTGTCGCCGACAGCCGACCAGTCGCGATGCGGAACACCATACACGCGCAGACGTGCAACACCGCCGTCCGGGTAGATGTTGAAGCGCAGGTGGCTGAACGCCTTGTCGTTGCTGATTTCGTGGTAGTGGTGGCTGTTGCCTTGCAGCTCGACGGCCGACAGCACTTCAGTCCACTGGGTGTTTTCGTCCGGCTCGCCCGACGCCAGGAAGCACGCTTCCAGGGAGGCCGATGGCGGGAAGTTGCCGGTGAAGAATGAAGTGTCGATGTCCACGCCTTTGATCGAACCCGGTACGCCCAGACGGATCACCGCGCTGTCGTAGCCTTCGAAGCGCTTGCGGCGCGATTCCCAGCCGTCCATCCACTTGCCGTTGTCATCGAACACGCCCTCCTTCCACACGGCCGGGGTCGGCTGAAACAGACGATTGGCGTCTGCGAACCAGTCATCGGTGACCGAGATGATTTTGGTGCCCAGACGGGCATCGGCCAGGTTGACGAACTTCTCGAAAGGTACGGCGTAAGCTTTCATTCTTCTTGTCTGCCTTTAAATAAGTGGCTTGGGATGCTTGCGAGGCCCTGGGCGTTCTCCGCGTTTGACACGCTCGGGCCATGCTCGCTAAAGAGTCAGTAAACGGAACAGGGCAATCTTGTTGATCTCCGCCAGCGCGCATTTGAACTCGGTGTTGACCGGGTTGTGAATGCGCGTTTCGAACGCCGCGAGGATCTGATGCCGGTTGCTGCCTTTTACCGCCATGATGAAGGGAAACTTGAACTTGGCTTTGTAGGCGTCGTTCAGCTCGGTGAAGCGAGAAAACTCTTCGGCCGTGCATTGGTGAATACCGGCGCCAGCCTGTTCATTGGTGCTGGCTTCGGTCAGTTGGCCCTGGACGGCGGCTTTGCCGGCCAGGTCCGGGTGAGCGTTGATCAATGCCAGTTGACTGGCGTGATCGGCGCTCAACAGGATGTCGCTCATGCGCTGGTGCAGGGTTTCGATCTGGTCGATCGACGCGTCCTGGCCCAGGTCGAAGGCCTTCTCGGCCACCCATGGCGAATGTTCGTAGATGTCGGCGAAGGCTTTGACGAAGGCGTCGCGGCTCAGGGTCGACGGTTTCAGGGTTTGAAAGGTGCTCATCTGGCAGCCCCTTGGTACGGGTGGGTTTCGTGCCAGTGACGAGCGATGTCGACGCGACGGCTGAACCACACCTGTTCATGACTTTTGGCGTATTCGATGAAGCGCTTGAGCGAAGCCAGACGACCCGGGCGGCCGATCAGGCGGCAGTGCAGGCCGATCGACAGCATTTTCGGCGCTTCAGCACCTTCGGCGTAGAGCACGTCGAACGCATCTTTCAGGTATTCGAAGAAATCGTCGCCCTTGTTGAAACCCTGGACCTGGGTGAAGCGCATGTCGTTGGTGTCCAGGGTGTACGGGATCACCAGGTGCGGCTTGCCGGTCGGGTTGTTCGGTTCCCAGTAGGGCAGGTCGTCGTCGTAGGTGTCGCAGTCATAGAGGAAACCGCCTTCTTCCATCACCAGCTTACGGGTGTGCGGGCCGGTGCGACCGGTGTACCAGCCCAGCGGGCGCTCGCCGGTGAGTTCGGTGAGGATGCGGATCGCTTCGAGCATGTGCTCGCGCTCCTGCGCTTCGTCCATGTACTGGTAGTCGATCCAGCGGTAGCCGTGGCTGCAGATCTCATGGCCGGCCTCGACCATCGCGCGGATCACGTCCGGATGACGTTGGGCGGCCATGGCCACGGCGAAGATGGTCAGCGGAATGTCGAATTCCTTGAACAGTTTCAGGATCCGCCAGACGCCGGCACGGCTGCCATACTCGTAAAGCGATTCCATGCTCATGTTGCGCGCGCCTTGCAGAGGCTGCGCCGCGACCATTTCCGAGAGGAAGGCTTCCGATTCTTTGTCGCCGTGCAGGATGTTGCGCTCGCCGCCTTCTTCGTAATTGAGCACGAAGGACAGGGCGATCCGGGCATTGCCCGGCCAGTGTGGGTGAGGAGGGTTACTGCCGTAACCGATCAGGTCGCGTGGGTAGTCAGCGCTCACTGCAGTCTTCCTTCTTATTCGTTGACAGGTTGTGTAACGGCCTGCACAGGCTGGCGTCACAGCGATGGGCTGATTGTATACAACTTTATTCTCAATTTGTAAGCCTGAATTTTCGCATTTTTCACCGGCTGTCATCTTTTACTGTTAATGGCGTGAGCCTGCAAGAAACCTGCCTGACCAGTCAGCTAATGGACTGGGGGTTCAATGAATGCATGGTGCAAGGGCAGATCATCGGGAAATCTGGGGATGGCGGGGGTAGAAGGAAAAATGTCGTTTTTATTGTGTACAATTTTTTTGAAAAGTGTCTTAATCAATCGCTCGCCGCAGCTTTTCGTGCTCCGAAACGGTGCGGTCTCCTTTTCAACTGACTTCGGGAGGCGCGAAGTCTGACTGCTCCTCGCAGGCAGGCGCGCAGAATCAATGGGACGTTTGACAACACACGTTTTGGACGCTGCACACGGTTGCCCGGGCAGCTCGATCAAGGTCGAGCTTTACCGCGTTGAAGGTTCGCACCTGGAATTGGTCGCCAGTGCGCTTACCAACAGCGATGGCCGGGTCGATGCGCCGCTGCTGCAAGGCGATGACTACCGTACCGGTGTCTATCAGGTTCAGTTCCACGCCGGCGATTACTACCGCGCCCGTGGCGTCCAGTTGCCGGAGCCGGCATTCCTGGACGTGGTGGTGCTGCGGTTCGGCATCTCCGCCGAACAGGATCACTACCACGTACCGTTGCTGATCTCGCCTTACAGCTATTCCACGTATCGGGGCAGCTGACCCCCAAGCAGCTGCCTCCACCGGGAAGCGACTGCGCATATAGCTTCTTTGGTCTTTCGCCCGCTCACACTGCGGGCTTTTTTTATCCTCTCGCCCGCAAAGCCTCAAAGCCTGGCGTAATCATCCCGGATGATGAAAAACGTATCCGGATGAGGCGCGAACGTTTGCACGCCCCCTCTGAGCCAGACCACTTTGTTCACCGCATGAGCCGCTTCTACGGCTTGGGCAGCATCCGGTCCGACCTGATCTATCAGCCTGATATTCGAGGTGTTCGGATCCTGATTCAAAGGCTGATGAATCTGGCGGCCCTTGACGCGGTGCAGGCTTAGAAAAAAAACCAAGTCATGCCCTGTCCGCTTGAACACGACAGCCGCAAAGCTTTGTGCAGCGCTGGGTTCAAACACGCTGTAACCGTTGCGCGTCAGGAGCCCCGCTGCGAAGCGCTTTATATCGCCCGCCGATTGGCTCGGCATGAAGTAGCTCCATTCCTGCCGAAATCGGACCGGGTCGAAATCCAGACGACGCAGGCCGTTTCTCACGTTGGCAACGGGCAGCTCGATCTTCTGGTTGCCTTCAGTTATGGATCGCGGCAGTGACTCAAGCATCAGCAGCGGATCGACCAACTCCGAACGGGGGTTGATGGTGCCGGTTTTCCAGTCATTGAACGCTTGACGCAACAGGGTCAGACCGGTGCCGGTCGCCAGCTCGGAGCCATTGGCGAGAATGAATTGCCGTTTGGCGACATTGTGCAGGGTGATGTCCGACAACTCGGGAAAGTAGCTGGCGACGGTGTCTTTCATCGGTCTCTGGAACGGCAAGGTCGGATCGATTTCCCACTGATGGGCGGGAGGAATGCGAATGGCGCCGCGAGGTTGCTGCAGAAAGTCTGTGCGCAACGTCCGATCCAGAGTGGCGTAGTCGTAGATCAGGTGGTACGGATGCTTGATGTAGACAATCGGATCATTGGGTGCCGGGCCGCGGGGCAGGGTCCGGTATCGGGATCCATTGATATTGATGTCGTCAGGTGAGTCCTGTTGGCCGATGATGCCCCATGTCTTCCAGGGGTCAATCAGCGCATCCAGTTCAGTGTCGGCAATCGCGCGGTTCACGCCGGAAGTTTCACCGGGCTGCTGTTCATCACCCGCAATACGAGGTCGTTTGGGCGGTATAACGTTCGCGTTGTCACCAGGTGCGGGGACGCGGGTGACGAACAGTTGTGAAGCGTCAGTGCCCAATGGACTGTCCGAGGCTAGCGGGCGCCATTGCACGGTGCCCGCGACCTGCTCGAGTCGGGGGCCGGATGCCCAGAGTTCGTTCGACATTCGGGCTCTGATATTGCTTTGTAAATCCGTGCCGAGCAAAACCGTTCCGCCATCGATCAGATCGACATAGGTATGCGGCCCGGCGGTGCGAAATCCTGTCAGCAAGTCGGGCTGGGGCAATCTGTCCACCAGTCGGGGCGCCAGGAAGTAACCGGCAATCGGGCGATCATTTGCGACGCGAGCGATGTGGGTGCCGGTGGGTAGATCGGCGATCTGAAAGGTCGTTGGCGAGGAGCCGGACGGCAGGTTGCCGCGTACGGTGAGCAGGTTGGCGGTCTGGTCAAGGTGCGGATGTTCGATGTGAAACGGTTGCCGGGCGGATATTTCAGGCGTCGTGTCACGGATAACCGGGGTGCCTTGATCTGGCGGCAGCGGTGTTTTCGGGCGGATCGGTTTTTTCGGGCTCATTGATCGTTTGGCTCACAGGGTCCAGATAGCGGAGCGCTCAATGATGGTCAAGCCGGCACTTTACCGTGCGGTACATATGTCTATCAGTTGGGGCAGTTGATGCCGGGTGTTTCCCTCGGGGGAGTGGGGCGGTGGTGAAAATCGCCGCCACTTCGATCAGAAACGGCGGCCATGCACATCGGAAATCAGTGACTGCTCAACAAGGACGCTGCACCTGCGCCGCCGAACAGTCCGGCGCTGATGCGGTTGAACCAGCTCTGGCCCCTGCCACTGCGCAGGTAACGCGCTGCACCGTGGGCGCCGAGGCCGTAGGTCAGCTTGCACAGCAGATCGAGCACCGTCCAGGTTGCAATCATCACCAGCAGTTGTGGCAGAAACGGCTGCTCGGCGTTGAGGAACTGTGGCAGGAATGCGGCAAAAAACAGAATGTCTTTCGGGTTACTGGCGCCCAGTACAAAAGCACGGCCGAACAACGCACGGAAACGCGGAACCGGCGCCGCCTCCGGCACTTCGGCACCCACCGATGGCTGGCGCGATTGCTGCCAGCTCTGCCAGGCGAGATAGAACAGGTACAACGCGCCGACGATTTTCAATGCGCTGAACAGTTTTTCGGATGCCAGCAGCAGGGCGCCCAGCCCCAGTGCCGAAGCGCTGAGCAGGCAGATCGATGCACTCACACCGCCCAGAAAGGCCGGGTAAGAACGGCGCAAGCCGTAATTCAGGCTGTTGCTGATCATCAGCAATGACAGTGGCCCCGGAATCAGGATCACCACCAGCGCGGCGCCGCTGAACAGCAGCCAGGTTTCCAGACTCATCACTTGCTCCTTTTTTATCGTTATCAAAAATGTGCAAAAGCCCCACCCGGTGGGGTGAGGCTGTTTTGACGCTCGAACCGCGTGACGCTTACAAGAAGATGAACTTGGCGATGAAGATCGCGCAGAGCACCCACAGGCTGACAGAGATCTCTTTGTATTTACCGGTGCCGGCCTTCAGCGCGACATAGGTAATGAAGCCCAGCGCAATGCCGTCGGCGACCGAGAAGGTCAACGGCATCATGATCGCGGTGACGATGGCCGGAATGCTGTCGGTCGCTTCGTCCCATTCGATGTGCGCCATGCCGCCCATCATCAGCATCGCTACATAAATCAGCGCGCCGGCGGTGGCATAGGCGGGAATCATGCCGGCCAGCGGTGCAAAGAACATCGCGGCTATAAATAGCACACCGACGGTCACTGCGGTAAGACCAGTCCGACCACCAGCCGCTACACCGGCGGCACTTTCCACGTAGCTGGTGACCGGCGGAACACCGACGACTGCACCGAATACGCTGGAGGCGGAGTCGGCTTTCATGGCGCGGGAAAGGTTTTCGATGCGGCCGTCAGCGCCCACCAGATTGGCGCGCTGGGCAACGCCCATCAGGGTGCCGGCGGTGTCGAACATGTGCACGAAGAGGAAGGCCAGTACCACGCTGATCATGCTGACGTTGAACACGCCGGCGACGTTCATGGCCATGAAAGTCGGCGCCAGGCTTGGCGGGGCGGACATGATGCCCTCGTAGTGCACCAGACCAATCCCCCAGCCAGCCAGGGTCACGGTGATGATGCTGATGAGGATCGCGCCGAACACCTTGTGGTAGCTGAGGATTGCGATCATCAGGAAGCAGATGGCGGCGAGCAGCGGGCCGGGTTCACGCAGCGAGCCAAGCTTGATCAGCGTGGCCGGGCTGTCGACGACGATGCCGGCGGTCTTCAGGCCGATCAGCCCGAGAAACAGACCCACACCGGCGCCCATCGCAAAGCGCAGGCTGACCGGAATGCTGTTGAGCAGCCATTCGCGAATCCGCGAAAAGGTCAGGATCATGAACAGCACGCCCGAGACGAACACTGCACCGAGCGCGGTTTCCCAGTTGTAGCCCATGGTGCCGACCACGGTGTAGGTAAAGAACGCGTTGAGGCCCATGCCCGGCGCCAGGCCCACCGGCCAGTTGGCGTACAGGCCCATCAGCAGGCAGCCCAGCGCGGCGGCGATGCAGGTGGCGACGAAGGCCGCACCATGATCGATCCCGGCATCGGCCATGATGTTCGGGTTGACGAAGATGATGTAGGCCATGGTGATGAAGGTTGTCAGACCGGCGATCAGCTCGGTCTTCACCGTGGTGCCATGCAAGCTGAGTTTAAAGAGGCGCTCAAGCAGGCCATTGCGTAACGGCGGCGAGAGTTCCAGCGTCGATGCTTCGGATTTGCGGCTTTCCACAGCGAGTACTCCTCAAGAGTTTTATTGTTATTTCCAGGGCCGGACCCTATGAGGGGGTGGCAGCGGCCCTTTGAGGCATACGCGAATTTGTTGACCATGCGGTCAGGAACTCGCACGTTGTGGATTATGCTTTTGTATACAAATAAAGCAAATAATGTTTTTGGTTTTGTCGACGAAAGTTTTGCCGATAGGGATATATCACTCGCCAGGGCCTCATCGCTGGCAAGCCGGCTCCCACAAAAACCGAAGATATACACACATTTTCCAGTCGCCTGAGAACCCTGTGGGAGCTGGCTTGCCAGCGAAGAGGGCCGGGCATTCAGTCGAGAGTTGTCTGGTTTTTCCCCAACGCCATATTCACCGCCAGCCAGCCATTCACCGCGTTTTCGCCAGCCTCGGCAAACACCCGTTCAAGCAGTTTCACCTGCTCGCGGCGCAGCGCCTGTTCAAATTTCGCGCCTTCGACGGTCAGTTCCAGCAGACGCTTACGCTTGTCAGCCTCGGACGCCACGCTGTCCACCAGGTGCATTTCCTGCAACTGACGCAGCGGCATGTTCAACGCCTGTTTGCTCACACCGAGCAGCGCGAGCAACTCCTTGACGCTCAGGTTCGGGTAGCGGGCGATGAAAAAAACGATGCGCTGATGCACTCGGGACAGGCCGCGACGCTCGAGCATTTCGTCGGCCTTGGCGGTGAACGCCTGATAACCGAAGAAGAACGCTTCCATGGCTTGCTGTTGGCTGGTGCAGTTTTTAAGGTCAAGCATATTGACGTTTCCAGTGAGGCTGTCGTAATTTCAGTCAACAAGTTTGACTCATTTTTCTCATGCCTCGCTAGCGGTGACTTCCATGGCTTTTTCCGAACGTGTCTCGCGTCTCAAAAGTTCTCTGATCCGTGAAATCCTGGCCGCCGCTCAGCGCCCGGAAGTCATGTCCTTCGCCGGCGGCTTGCCTGCCGAAGCCATGCTGCCGAGGGTCGAATGGGCCGACATGCCGCTGTCCCTCGGCCAATACGGCATGAGTGAAGGCGAGCCTGCGTTGCGCGAAGCGCTGGCGGCAGAGGCGAGGGCGTTGGGACTTGCCTGTGAGGCCCGTCAGGTGCTGGTGGTCAGCGGTTCCCAGCAAACCCTCGATCTGGCGGCCAAGCTGTACATCGACAGAGGCACCGAAATCCTGCTGGAAGCGCCGACCTATCTGGCGGCGTTGCAGATTTTCCAGCTGTTCGGCGCCGATTGCCTGACCGTGCCGCTGGAGGCTGACGGACCGAACCTTGCGCAGTTGCGCCAGCGTCTGGAACGGCATCGCCGGCATTCATCTACCTGATCCCGACTTTCCAGAACCCGTCCGCCGTACGCTACAGCGAAGCCAAGCGCGAAGCTGTCGCCGCATTACTTGACGAGTTCGGCGTGACCTTGATCGAAGACGAGCCTTACCGCGAACTGACTTTCGACGGCGGCAGCGCCAAACCGATTGCCGGTCGTTTGAAGACATCCAGTTGGATCTACACCGGCACTGTTTCGAAAACCCTGTTGCCGGGCCTGCGCGTCGGCTACCTGATCGCGAGTCCGGATTTGTTTCCGCACCTGCTCAAGCTCAAGCAGTCGGCGGATCTGCACACCAATCGCATCGGTCAATGGCAGGCGTTGCAGTGGATTGGTAGCGAAAAGTATCAGCAGCACTTGAGTGAATTGCGCGGCTTCTACCGCCAGCGTCGCGATGCTTTTCAAGCGGCACTGGAAACTCACTTCGCCGATCTGGCGGACTGGAACACCCCCCAGGGCGGGCTGTTTTTCTGGCTGACCCTGAAGCAGCCGCTGGACACGCGCACGTTGCTGAACACCGCGTTGGCCAACGATGTTGCGTTCATGCCGGGCGAGCCGTTCTTCCCAGAGCCGGATCGCAATCACGGTCATCTGCGTCTGAACTTCAGTCACATTGACCCGGCCAGGCTGGACGAAGGGCTCAAACGTCTGGCGGCGGTGGTGCGTCAGGCACAGGCCGCGCTGGCTGCATAAAAAAACCGGCCATCAGGCCGGTTTTTTTTGATTCAGACTGCGGCGAACCGCTTGTTCAGATATTCGATGATCGTGTTGGACTCATACATCCAGGTGGTCTGACCGTTCTCTTCGATGCGCAGGCACGGCACTTTGATCTTGCCGCCCTGTTCCAGCAGGGTCTGGCGATCCTGCTCGTTGTTTTTCGCATCCTTCAGGGCCACCGGGACATTCAGGCGACGAAGGCTGCGGCGGGTCTTCACGCAGAACGGGCAGGCGTGGAACTGATACAGGGTCAGGTCTTTCGCGGCGGTATCCACCTGAGCCTGGGCAGCGGCGGGGCGCTGTTTCTTGCCCGGACGGGTCAGGAAATCAACGAAGATGATCAGTTGGCCGAGGCCGACACGAAGCGCTTTGACGAACACGTTACAAGCCTCACAGGGACATTGAAGAAGGCGCGCAGCTTACCCGATTTTTCACGGGCGAAAAAAAACCGGCGATCAACGCCGGTTTTTTCTGTCACGAATTACTTGATCAGGCTTAGAAACTCGCTGCGAGTCGCCGCGTTTTCACGGAACTCACCGAGCATCACCGAAGTGATCATCGACGAGTTCTGCTTCTCCACACCGCGCATCATCATGCACATGTGCTTGGCCTCGATCACCACGGCCACGCCCAGCGCGCCGGTGACCTGCTGGACCGCATCGGCGATCTGGCGGCTGAGGTTTTCCTGAATCTGCAGACGGCGGGCGTACATGTCGACGATCCGCGCGACCTTCGACAGGCCCAGCACCTTGCCGCTAGGGATATAGGCGACGTGGGCCTTGCCGATGAACGGCAGCAGGTGGTGTTCGCACAACGAGTAGAGCTCGATGTCCTTGACCAGCACCATTTCGCTATTGTCGGAGCTGAACAGGGCACCGTTGGTGACCTCTTCAAGCGTCTGTTCATAACCGCGGCAGAGGTACTGCATGGCTTTGGCGGCACGCTTTGGCGTGTCGAGCAGGCCCTCGCGGGAGACGTCCTCGCCCAGTTGGCCGAGAATCGCGGTGTAATTCTGTTCCAGGGACATGAAACTACCTGTGGGGATTTTCGCAAAGGGCAAGGGTACGGTGGCGGACACGACCCTGCAAGTTCGGTGTGACGGGATTATTCGTCGCGGCCTTCCATCATGGTGCGTTTGAGCATCACGTAAACGGCGCCAGCGCCGCCGTGTTTCGCCTGGCACGAGCAGAATCCAAGCACTTGCGCATGCTGACGCAACCAGGTGTTGACGTGGCTCTTGATCATCGGTCGCTTGCCGTCCAGCCGCACAGCCTTGCCGTGGGTGACGCGCACGCAGCGGATTTCGAATTTGGTCGCTTCGGCAAGAAACGCCCAAAGGGTTTCCCGGGCCTTTTCGACGCTCATGCCGTGCAGGTCGAGGCTGCCTTCGAACGGGATCTGCCCGACCTTGAGCTTGCGCATCTGGCTTTCCTGCACGCCGTCGCGGGCCCACATCAGTTCGTCTTCCGGCCCGACGTCGATCACGAACTGATCGGACAGACCATCAACGGTGGTGGTTTCGGTGCGGATGGTGGCGGACTGGCGCAGTTTGGCGATCTGTGCACGGTCAGCCTTGGGTTTGCCGGTGTCGGCGCGGTCGTGCTTGATCGGCTTGACGCCTTGGATCGCACTTTTGAACAGGGAAAAATCGTCGTCTTGCATATCAGCCTCCGCGAAGGGCGGCCAGTTTACCCAAACAGACACAAAACGGCCCGGCAAAAAGCCAGGCCGTCGATTCAATCGTGTTTTTTCATCAGGTGCGGGGACATGTTCAGTTCCCGCGATTGCCGCGCGCGACGCCGGCAGCGACGCCACAGCGCGACGCCGAAATACAGGAACAACAGGCCGACGGCCAGAATGATCGCCGAGCCCATGGGTGTTGCGTTCAAGTCGCCGAGTGCCGGCGGGTGCCCCAGCAAGCTGGCGGCCCCGGCCATTGCCAGCAGCACGCCGAACATCGCCAGAATGGCGGCGATCGCTGCGCCGAAACGAAAACGCCAGTTGCTTTGGCCTTTGGGCCGCAAGCGGCGTGCGTCAAATCCATCGGATAACTTCATTCCGACCTTCCTCAATGGGTATCGGCCCTTCGACCGGGAGTTGACCGGGTTGTTCCTGAGGCTAGGGTAATTGAAGCAAATGCGAGGTTTTTGCAGATGAGCGGCGGGCTGAGCCGCTCATTTACGCTCGATCAGATCAGGTCCTGGGTCAACGCGAGGGTGGCGAAGTTGTCGGCCATGATCGCCATTTCCGCCTCCTGAACCTGTTCGGCACTGAGCACGCGGCCCTTGAACGGCAGGTCACGAGTGGCGCAGGCGTCTTCGACCAGGGTGCAACGGAAACCCAGGTTCTTCGCCGCACGCACCGTGGTGCTGACGCTGGAATGACTCATGAAACCGCAGACGATCAGGTCGAGCGAGCCGAGGGTTTGCAGGCGATCGTAGAGTTCGGTGCCGTGGAAAGCGCTCGGCAGCAATTTACCGATGATGGTTTCATCACCCTGGGGTTCCAGGCCGGTGATGAATTCGCCTCGTTCGCCTTGGGGGTCGAACAGACCGCCGACGGTGCCGAGGTGACGCACGTGCACGATCGGACGGCCGGCTGCGCGGGCGGCGGCAACCAGTTGTTTGATGTTCGCGACAGCCGCGTCCATGCCGCTCAGGGCCAGCGGGCCGCTGAGGTACTCTTTCTGGGCATCGATGATGACCACGGTGGCATGGCTCAACGTGGCCGCTGCGTAACCGCGACCGCTGAGTTGAAACATCGTTTTTGGAACGGACATTCTGGGGCTCCTTGGGGTGGGGCTTTTGCGACATTGTCCTCTGGCTGAGCGGTTCTGTGAATCGCTACCATCGTAGGCACCGTCGTTACTGGCCTGCAGCCTCGTCAAGTTACACGTTCTGTTCAATAGCTGATAAAGAATTCGGAACACTCCTACCGTCGCCCCGGGATTTTTCCTGCGTCGTCGTGGCGCGTTTTGGCTGGTAGAATCGCCAGTCGTTTTTTCTGGAGTTCTGCCCCGTGATCACTTCCCGACTTCGTACTCTGCGCGACCACATCCGTTGGGCCGTCAGCCGCTTCCATGGGGAGGATCTGTTTTTCGGCCATGGCACCGACAATGCCTGGGACGAAGCCCGGCAGCTAGTGCTCGGCGCCTTGCACCTGCCATGGGAAATCAACGACAGCTATCTGGACTGTGCGCTGGAAGACGACGAACTGGTCAACCTGCAACGCCTGCTCAAGCGCCGGATCGAAGAACGCATTCCGACCGCCTACCTGCTGGGCGAAGCTTGGTTCTGCGGCATGTCGTTCATCGTTGATGAGCGCGTGCTGATCCCGCGCTCACCGATTGGCGAGTTGATCGAAAACCGTTTTGCACCGTGGATTGGCGACGAGCCGGCGCGGATTCTCGACCTGTGCACCGGCTCCGGCTGCATCGGCATCGCTTGCGCCTACGAGTTCCAGAACGCCGAAGTGGTGCTGGCGGATCTGTCGTTCGAAGCGCTGGAAGTGGCGAACCAGAACATCGAGCGTCATGGCGTCGATGAGCGTGTGTTCACCGTGCAGGGCGATGGTTTTGATGGTTTGCCGGGTCAGCGTTTCGACCTGATCGTGTCGAACCCGCCTTACGTCGATGCGGAGGATTTCGCCGACATGCCGGACGAATACCAGCACGAGCCGGAACTGGGCCTGGCCTGCGGCGACGATGGTTTGAACCTGGTGCGCCGGATGCTCGCCGAAGCGGCCAATCACCTGACCGAGAAGGGTTTGCTGATCGTCGAGGTGGGTAACAGCCAGGTCCACGTCGAAGCGCTGTACCCGGAGGTCGATTTCGCCTGGCTGGAATTCCAGCGCGGTGGGCATGGCGTGTTCATGCTGACGGCTGAACAGTGCCGCGATCATCAGGCGCTGTTCGCTTCCCGCGTCTGACCTGAACCGATCGTTCCCACCTCGGTGGGAACGATCATTGGCTTAGCGGTGCGTGGCAATCCAGATCAGCAAACCCGCCTGGAACACCGCAAACGCCACCAGGCAAGTAATGGTGAAACGCAAGCCTGCGTCTTCACGTTTGAACTTGCTGACCTTGTCTTCCTGTTTCTTCAGCTTCACTTCCTGCTCGGCCAGGTTCTGCTCGGCCTGCTGCAACATTTGTGCGGCCTCGAGAATCTCGACGATCTGCAGCTTTTCGCTGTTCCAGTCGCCCAGCAAGTCGCCGACCTGGACTTCCTTGACGCTGCCCTTCAAATGCTGGGCGTCGGCGTAAACCACATCAAAGCCATGCACGCGCAGAAAGTGATCGCGGCGCAGGCGGGTGTCTTCGTTCAGCGCGTCCTTGTTGTTCAAGTCCATGCCGTCGACGGTGTAGGTGGGCCAGCGCTTTTTCGCCCAGTTGATGCCTTGGGCTGCCATGTAGCGACCGATGCCACGGTTCAACGGTTCGATCTGCAAACCGCTGTCCGGGCCGAAGTGCACGCGTTTGGTCTTGTGGTCGACCCACACGTCGAGTTGGTTCTGCTCTTTGCGCACACGCTGCGCGGGCAGTTTGATCGACATGCGCATCAGGCTGTGTTCTTTGCTGTTGCGCTCGGCGTAACCGAACTCTACAAAGCGCAACGGCCGCCCGCCGGTATTGCGGTCGGTCTGCAACGGCGCCAGGCGGAGCATCTTGTGGTGCTCGACGTGGACATCCGCCCATGGCAGCTCGACCGCTGGCGGTGCGTCTTTTTCAGCGGTGGTGTCGGGTGAAGTCTGGGTATCAGTCATAACGGCGAGATCCTGTCCAAGCTGCTTGCCGCCAGCCAGTACGCTGGCGACAAAGACTTATCGGCCGTTTTCTACAGGACTAGAGGGCAAAAAGAGCTTAACGGGTACGAAGTCCGTCAATAAATTCGAGGATGCGTGTCCCCAATTCCGCCGCCAGCGGCAGATTCGGGTCCTTGTAGGACGCCATTTGCCGCTTCACGTCGTTGGGCACGATGCGCATCACATGGTTCATGCCTTCGATCAACGCCAGTGTCGCATCGGGTTTGGCCGCTTTGAGCAGATTGGCGTCATCGACCTGAACCTGAATGTCGTTGCTGCCCTGAACGATCAAGGCAGGCATTTTCAGTTGAGCGAAAGCGGCGGACGGATCCTGACGGAACAACGAAATCAGATATGGCTGCACACTCGGGCGAAAAATGGGCTGCAAGGGCGCCGGGACATTGTCGTCGGTGTGGCCGGCCTTGAGGCTGTCGAGCAACTCGTTGCTGCGCTGCATCAGTGGCGGCGGGAGACTGCGGGCCAGTTGCCGGCGCAAGACCTGATCGATCGGCCGGGCGGTTCCAGACAGCGAAATGACTGCGGCGGCGTCGACTTTCGGTGCGGCCAGACTGGCGATCAATGCGCCTTCACTATGGCCGAGGAGGATCAACGGACCGAAACGCGGATCAGCCTTGAGCTTCTGGCCCCAGGCTACGGCGTCCGCCACGTAGGCGTCCACCGACAAGTTTCGCTCATCCGGCGTCGCGGCCAGGCTCGCGGCCACCCCGCGCTTATCGAAACGCACGCTGGCGATATTGTGCTTGGCCAGCACCCAGGCCAGTCGTTTGAGGCTGTCGTTGCGCCCGCCGTCCGGGTTGTTTCCGTCACGATCCGTAGGACCCGAGCCAGAAAGAATGAGGACAACCGGCACCGGATTGTCAGACTTTGGCAGCAACAGCGAGCCGAAAAGTTCTCCGCTGCCGGTGTCCAAAGTCACCGGGCGTTGCAGGACGGTCGCCTGGACAAAGCCAGTAAACAGGGTAAGGCTCAAGATCAAAACTCGCAGCATCATCACGCCATCATTTGCAAAGGTGCCGGTTGCACTCACCAACACCGCCAAGGTTCGAGGATGAACTACTCGGTTAGCCTGCGTATACTGGCGCGCATCATGAATTTGGGTTTGATTTCACGGAGCGTCCTGCATGTCCGGCAATACCTACGGCAAGCTGTTCACTGTCACCACCGCGGGCGAAAGCCATGGTCCGGCGTTGGTCGCCATTGTCGACGGCTGCCCGCCGGGCCTGGAGATTTCCCTTGAGGACCTGCAGCGCGACCTCGATCGCCGCAAGCCGGGCACCAGCCGCCACACCACCCAGCGTCAGGAAGCGGACGAAGTCGAAATCCTCTCCGGCGTGTTCGAGGGTCGCACCACCGGCTGCTCCATCGGCCTGCTGATCCGCAACACCGACCAGAAGTCCAAGGACTACTCGGCGATCAAGGATCTGTTCCGTCCGGCCCACGCCGACTACACCTACCACCACAAATACGGCGAGCGCGATTACCGCGGCGGCGGTCGCAGCTCCGCGCGGGAAACCGCGATGCGCGTGGCGGCCGGTGCGATTGCCAAGAAATACCTGGCGACGCAGGGCATCGTCATTCGCGGTTACATGAGCCAGCTCGGCCCGATCGAAATCCCGTTCAAGACCTGGGAATCGGTCGAGCAGAACGCCTTTTTCAGCCCGGATCCGGACAAGGTGCCGGAACTGGAAGCCTACATGGATCAGCTGCGCCGCGATCAGGACTCCGTCGGAGCCAAGATCACCGTGGTTGCCGAAGGTGTGATGCCGGGCCTGGGCGAGCCGATCTTCGACCGTCTCGACGCCGAACTGGCCCATGCGCTGATGAGCATCAACGCGGTCAAGGGCGTGGAAATCGGCGCCGGTTTCGCCTCGGTCGCCCAGCGTGGCACCGAACACCGCGATGAAATGACCCCGGAAGGTTTCCTCAGCAACAACGCTGGCGGCATTCTCGGCGGCATCTCGTCCGGTCAGCCGATCGTGGCGCACCTGGCCTTGAAACCGACGTCCAGCATCACTACACCGGGCCGTTCGATCGACATTCACGGCAACCCTGCGGAAGTGATCACCAAGGGCCGTCACGATCCGTGCGTCGGCATCCGCGCCACGCCGATTGCCGAGGCAATGATGGCCATCGTGCTGATGGATCACCTGCTGCGTCACCGTGGTCAGAACGCCGACGTGCGCGTCAGCACGCCGGTGCTGGGCCAGCTTTGATGGGTGATCTCAAAGCCGCTGCGGTCTGACCGTGGCGGCGCTCCCGTACTGGCGGCTGTCCAGTTTCTATCTGTTCTATTTCGCCTTGCTCGGCTCGACGGCGCCGTTTCTGGCGCTGTACTTCGATCACCTCGGATTCAGTGCCGCACGCATCGGCGAACTGGTGGCGATCCCGATGCTGATGCGCTGCGTGGCGCCGAACATCTGGGGCTGGCTCGGCGACTACACCGGCAAACGCCTGGCTATCGTGCGCTTTGGCGCGGTGTGCACGCTGCTGACCTTTTCGCTGATTTTCGTCAGCAAGACCTACGCCTGGCTGGCGATGGTCATGGCCTTGCACGCGTTCTTCTGGCACGCGGTGTTGCCGCAGTTCGAAGTCATCACCCTGGCGCATTTGCAGGGCCAGACCTCCCGCTACAGCCAGATTCGGCTGTGGGGCTCGATCGGTTTCATTATCACCGTGGTCGCGTTGGGGCGATTGTTCGAATGGCTCAGCCTCGACATCTACCCGGCGGCGCTGGTGTTGATCATGGCCGGTATCGTGCTCAGCAGTCTGTGGGTGCCGAACGCGCAGCCGGTCCAAGGCAATCGTCCAACCGGTGAGGGCTTTCTCAAGCAACTGCGCAATCCCGGAGTGCTGGCGTTTTACGCTTGCGTGGCGCTGATGCAAATGAGTCACGGCCCGTATTACACGTTTCTGACTTTGCACCTCGAACGACTGGGTTACA
The DNA here is from genome assembly GCF_023375815.1 of Pseudomonas sp. HS6. Classification (NCBI taxonomy): domain Bacteria; kingdom Pseudomonadati; phylum Pseudomonadota; class Gammaproteobacteria; order Pseudomonadales; family Pseudomonadaceae; genus Pseudomonas; species Pseudomonas sp. HS6. Next base: position 6,373,344 of record NZ_CP067412.1, read on the forward strand.
GCCGTGGCGTGATCGGAATGCTTTGGGCGGTCGGCGTGGTGGCGGAAGTGCTGATGTTCATGGCCATGAGCCGGATCCTTGCGCGTTTTTCTTTGCGTCGCGTGCTGATGGCGAGTTTTCTGCTGGCGGCACTGCGCTGGTTGCTGCTAGGTTCGTTCGCCGAATTCCTCTGGGTGCTGCTGTTTGCCCAGGTGCTGCATGCCGCGACGTTCGGCAGCTTTCATGCCGCTGCCATCCAGTTCGTGCAACGTAGCTTCGGCGCCCGTCAGCAAGGGCAGGGCCAGGCGTTGTACGCCGCACTGGCCGGCACCGGCGGTGCGCTTGGCGCGCTGTATTCCGGCTACAGCTGGAATGCCCTTGGCGCGACATTGACCTTTAGTATTGCCAGTCTCGCGGCGCTCGCTGCTGCCGTTATCATTGCCACACGTATGCAAGAGGACAGGCCATGAGCCTTACGCGTGAACAGCTTGCCCAGCAAATCGTCGACGCCGGGCGTTTTCTTTACGGTCGCGGTTGGTCGCCGGCCACCAGCAGCAACTACTCGACGCGCCTGTCGCCGAGCGAAGCGCTACTGACCGTGTCCGGCAAGCACAAGGGTCAATTGGGCCTGGACGATGTGCTGGCGACCGACCTGTCCGGCAACAGCCTGGAACCGGGCAAAAAACCGTCCGCCGAAACCCTGCTGCACACCCAGCTCTATAGCTGGCGTCCAGAAATCGGCGCCGTGCTGCACACTCATTCGGTGAACGCCACAGTGCTGTCGCGCCTGACGCCGGAAGACTTCATCGAGTTCGAAGATTACGAGCTGCAAAAGGCCTTCAGTGGTATTTCGACCCACGAATCCCGGGTACGGGTGCCGATCTTCGACAACGATCAGGACATTGCACGGCTCGCCGCCAAGGTGCAGCCTTGGCTCGACGCCCATCCCGATTGCGTCGGTTATCTGATTCGCGGTCACGGCCTCTACACCTGGGGCGCGCAGATGAGTGACGCGTTGCGCCAGATCGAGGCCTTTGAATTCCTGTTTGAATGCGAGTTGAAGACCCGCAGCGTCATGAACCGCCAAGGCTGACTTCACCAGAACCAGCCCATTTGCCTGATGAATGCAGTGCCCGACCGGTCTCAAAGAACCGGACGGCAAGGCCGATACCGAGGAATGCCCCATGAGCAGCCTGTCCGTCTATCACGTTTCCAGCCCTGAGATTCCGAACAAGGTGCTGACCCATTTCGAAGACATCGCCTCGACCCTGGCCGAGCAGGGCGTGCGCTTCGACCGCTGGCAAGCCGCCGCGAAGATCCAGCCCGGTGCCAGCCAGGAAGAAGTGATCGGCGCCTACAAAGAGCAGATCGACAAGCTGATGACCGAACGCGGTTACATCACGGTCGACGTGATCAGCCTCAACAGCGATCACCCGCAAAAAGCCGAATTTCGCGCCAAGTTCCTCGAAGAACATCGCCATGGCGAAGACGAAGTACGCTTTTTCGTCGCCGGCCGTGGCCTGTTTACCCTGCACATCGACGATTACGTGTACGCCGTGCTGTGCGAGAAGAACGACCTGATTTCGGTACCGGCCGGCACGAAACACTGGTTCGACATGGGCGAGAACCCGCATTTCGTGGCGATCCGCCTGTTCAACAACCCTGAAGGTTGGGTCGCCAACTTCACCGGCGAAGACATCGCCGGCCGCTTCCCGCGCCTGGAGGACTGAGGCGATGTCGATCAAGGTCATTCTCACCGATATTGAGGGCACCACCAGCGCGGTGAGTTTTGTGTTCGACGTGCTGTTCCCGTATGCGGCGAAGCATCTGCCGGACTTCGTTCGCCAGAACGCCCAGCGCGCCGACGTCGCCGAACAACTGGACGCCGTGCGCCGCGACAGCAACGAGCCGCAGGCTGACGTTGAGCGAGTGGTAGAAATTCTGCTGGCCTGGATCGCCGAAGACCGCAAAGCCACACCGCTGAAAGCGTTGCAAGGCATGGTCTGGGAGCAGGGTTATCAGGCCGGGCAGTTGAAGGGGCATGTTTACCCGGACGCCGTCGAAGCGCTCAAGCGCTGGCATCAGGCCGGGTATCAACTGTTTGTTTATTCGTCCGGTTCGATTCAGGCGCAGAAGCTGATTTTCGGCTGCTCGGAAGCGGGGGATCTGACGCCGCTGTTCAGCGGCTACTTCGACACCACCTCGGGCCCGAAGCGCGAAGCGCAGTCGTACAGCAATATCCAACAGGCCATCGGGGTCGAGCCGCAGGAAATCCTGTTCCTGTCCGACATCGTGCAGGAACTCGACGCCGCCCAGTCAGCCGGCCTGCAAACCTGCGGGTTGGCCCGTGAAGGCGGGGAGTTGGCGGGGCATGTGACCGTCGACAGCTTTACCGGGATCGAACCGGAAGCGTTCTGAGTCCACACAATCGACGCGCAAAAAACAGGCCGTGAAGCGAAAGCTCCACGGCCTGTTTGTTTATGCGAGGTTCGAATTACATCGAGTGATAGGTCGGCAGAGCAAAGCGCTGCTGGCTTTGCAGCATGCCGATTTGCGGCAGCTCGCTAGCCTGCTCGGCCAGGTCACGGCGAATCGCGCTGATCGCCCACGACAGTTGGTCGCCGGCATGCAGTTGCTGATAGGTGAGCGCGCGTTTGAACACTTTGCCGTCGGCACTCTTCAACGTCAGCAGGATCCCGCCATCGGGACGCGGCGCAGTGGTGACGTTGAAGTTGGAGAACAGGGAGGTAAATTTTTCTTGGATCAGGCTCATGTCTTTCAGCTCCGTATGCACTTGAATGGCAAGCATGCAGAGAGAGTTGCAGTGATTGTGCCAGTATTCTTATTTTATAAAATCGTTATAAATCAATAAGTTATAAATATTTCAAATTCGGGTCGTCGTGCAATCTGCATGAATGGCCATCGTGCATCCTGCATTTTGCGGGATCGCGGTCGATCCGATGGAACCATTCCATCCGGCCGCAATCTCGCTTCGCCTTGTATCGTTGGCGGATACAAAACATTGCAAAAACCGCGTGTACAGCCCGCGAAGCCCTGACGTATTTTCGGCCTCGTCCCTCGCTCAAGAAGCGTCGGTTGCCTTACCCGATTGCCCGACAATAAAAAATCCGGCCTGCACATCAAGGTCGAACGGGAGCTGCCATGAGCCACGCGCCGAGCGACACGATTACCTGGGGCATGATGCTCCGCAAACTGCCGATGATCGCCAAAGCCATCCCTCGGGTGGTGAAAGGCATGAAGGTGGCCAACGTCAAGGATCCGACCCAAACCTGTGGCCTGGGCTGGACATTCGAGCAAGCGACCCTGCGCAATCCCGAGGGTCCCGCGCTGCTGTCGGGCGAGATGGTGCTGAGTTATTCACAGGTCAATCAGTGGGCCAACCGCATCGCTCACTACCTGATCGGGCAGGGCATCGGCAAAGGCGATGTGGTGGCGGTGTTCATCGAGAACCGCCCGGAACTGCTGGTGACGATTCTGGCGCTGGCCAAGGTCGGCGCGGTCAGCGCACTGTTGAACACCTCGCAGACCCGCGACACGCTGATCCACAGCATCAATCTGGTGGCGCCGGTGGCGATCGTCGTCGGCGAGGAATTGCTGCCAGCCTTCGCGGCGGTGCGCGAGCAGGTGACGATTGCGCCGGCCCGCACTTGGTTCGTGGCGGATCAGGACACTTTCAGCCACCCGGGCATCGCCCCGGAGGGTTACACCAATCTGATCAGCGCCAGCGCCGACGCACCTGTCGACAACCCGGCCAGCAGCCGGCAGATTTTCTTCGATGACCCATGCTTCTACATCTACACCTCCGGCACCACCGGTTTGCCCAAGGCCGGCGTGTTCAAGCACGGACGCTGGATGCGCAGCTCGGCGAGCTTCGGCATGATCGCCCTCGACATGCGCCCGGACGACATCGTCTATTGCACCTTGCCGCTGTATCACGCCACCGGGCTTTGCGTGTGCTGGGGCTCGGCGGTCAATGGCGCGTCGGGTTTCGCGATTCGCCGCAAGTTCAGCGCCCGCCAGTTCTGGAGTGACGTACGCCACTACCGCGCAACCACTATCGGCTACGTCGGCGAATTGTGCCGTTATCTGGTGGATCAGCCGGTCAGCAGCGATGACAGCCGCCATGACGTGCGCAAGATGATCGGCAACGGTTTGCGGCCCGGTGCCTGGGCCGAGTTCAAGACCCGGTTTGCGGTGGATCACATCTGCGAACTGTACGCGGCGAGCGACGGCAATATCGGCTTCACCAACATTCTCAATTTCGACAACACCATCGGTTTTTCGCTGATGGCTTGGGAGTTGGTCGCCTACGACCAGGACAGCGGCGAACCGATCCGCGCTGACGACGGGTTCATGAGCAAGGTCGGCCGGGGCGAGCGCGGCCTGTTGCTGGCGCGGATCGACGACAAGGCGCCGCTGGACGGCTACACCGATCCGCAGAAAACCGCGAAAGTCGTGCTGCAGGATGTTTTCGCCAAGGGCGATCGCTTCTTCAATACCGGCGATCTGCTGCGCAACATCGGTTTCGGCCATGCGCAGTTTGTCGACCGCCTCGGCGACACTTACCGCTGGAAGGGGGAAAACGTCTCGACCACCGAAGTCGAGAACCTGTTGCTCCAGCATCCGCACATTTCCGAAGCCGTGGCTTATGGCGTGGAAATTCCCAACACCAACGGTCGCGCCGGGATGGCGGCTATTACACCCGCCGAATCGTTGGCCACGCTGGACTTCACCGAGCTGCTGGCCTTCGCCCGCCAGCGTATGCCGGCCTATGCGGTGCCGTTGTTCTTGCGGGTCAAGGTGAAGATGGAAACCACCGGCACCTTCAAATACCAGAAGACGCGCCTGAAAAACGAAGGCTTCGATCCCGGCCAGACGGGCGATGACCCGATCTATGCCTGGTTGCCGGGGACCGAAACCTACGTGCAGGTCACCGAAGAAATCCTCGCGGACATTCGTGCAGGGAAGTTCCGTTATTGATATTGGCTATCGACTGTCTTGGAAAAAAAGGGGTGACAGCTATCGCCGCGCTCGGGAAACTATCGGCTTTCCGATTGACCGAAAGTGGAGTTGCCCCATGTCCGACCAAAGCCGCCAGATGACCCCCGAAGAAGCTGCCGAATTCACCGAGCAGGTTTTCAACAAGGCACGCGACGGCGATGCGGTGATGCTTGATCGCCTGATCACAGCCGGTCTGCCGGTCAACTTGACCAATAGCAAGGGCGACACCTTGCTGATGCTCGCCAGTTACTATGGGCATGTGGACGCGGTGCAAGTGCTGCTCAAGCACAAGGCCGACCCGGAACAACGCAATGGCAACGGCCAGAGCCCGATTGCCGGCGCAGCGTTCAAGGGTGATCTGGCCGTGGTCAAGGCATTGGTCGCCGGTGGAGCGCAGATTGAAGGCGCTTCCTTCGATGGCCGCACGGCGCTGATGATGGCGGCGATGTTCAACCGGGTTGAAATCGTCGAGTTCCTGATTGACCAGGGCGCCGACCCGAAAGCCAAGGACGCCAACGGCATCACTGCGCTGGACGCGGCCCGCACCATGGGCGCCGTGGACACCACCGCGCAGCTGGAAAAACTGCTGGGCTGAAGCCGTCGGGCCGGAACCCGCTCTGTGGTGAAGGCGAGAATGCGCTATCCTTCGCGCCCTCAAAATTCTCTTCGCCACAGGATCCGCCCCCATGAAAGCCGCACTCGCCGAACTCATCAGCAAAATCAGCTCCGGCTGCATGGGCGACGACGAGATCCTGAAGGTCGCCGATGAAGCGGCGCAGGCCTACGCCGATGCCGATGCTTTTCTGACCGCCAATCCGGACATCAACTACGACGACACTTTCCCGATTCCTTTGGGCGAGTGGGTGGTGGTGGGCAGCCTGCCGGAGACCGTGCTGTTCCAGGCCGACACCTACGTCGACCTGTTCGCGCAGGTCGTGGCTTCGTTCGGCCCCGGCGTGGAGTTCAACCTCAAGCCCAAGCAACTGGCCAAGACTGAGGCGCTGACCGCACTCAACCGCATCCAGGTGCAGATGAGCAGCATGAACAAGGAAAACGGCGGTTACACCCTGATGAACTTCAGCCAGTTACTCGACGACGAGCTGCAAGTGGTGCTGGTCTACGGCAACGACGTGCCGCGAGTGCTGGAGCTGTGTGCCGAAGTCGGCATCACCGCCGCGCCGTCGCTGGAAGCCTTGAAGGTCGCGGTTCACGTCTGAACGCAATAAAAGGGAACCCTGCGCGCGACCGTCTATCCTAAAAGTGCATGCCACTATTCTGGAGCGACACCATGGGTTCCACGTTCAACGGCCTGATCGGCCTGATCATTCTTGCCCTCGACATCTGGGCGATCATCAACGTGCTGAAAAGCGGCGCCGAGACCGGGATGAAAATCCTCTGGGTGCTGTTGATCATCCTCCTGCCGGTGCTGGGCCTGATCATCTGGGCCATTGCCGGGCCGCGGGGCAATGTGCGGATCTGACCGTTCGCACCATGGATTGCGCGGGGCCGATGAAGTGAGGTTCGACCTGTCATCTTCGGCAACGTAGAATGCGCGCCTTTCCCGGGCAATCGAACCTGACGATTGGCGCCCGCGCATTCATCGGAGCACTTCACCATGACCGTCACCAAGACCAGCGAATACCTGGAAACCCTCTACGAAGGCTACGGCCAGCGTTTTCGCATGGAAAAACTGCTGCACGAAGTGCGCACCGAACACCAGCACCTGGTGATCTTCCAGAACCCGCGCATGGGCCGGGTGATGGCGCTGGACGGCGTGATCCAGACCACCGAAGCCGATGAATTCATCTACCACGAAATGCTCACCCACGTGCCGATCCTCGCCCACGGCACTGCCAAGCGCGTGTTGATCATCGGCGGCGGCGACGGCGGCATGCTGCGCGAAGTGACCAAACACGCCAGCGTCGAGCACATCACCATGGTCGAAATCGACGGCACCGTGGTCGACATGTGCAAGGAATTCCTGCCGAACCACTCCAAGGGCGCCTACGACGATCCACGCCTGAACCTGGTGATCGACGATGGCATGCGCTTCGTCGCGACCACCACTGAAAAGTTCGACGTGATCATTTCCGACTCCACCGATCCGATCGGCCCGGGCGAAGTGCTGTTCTCGGAAAACTTCTACCAGGCCTGCCACCGCTGCCTGAACGAGGGCGGCATCCTCGTGACCCAGAACGGCACGCCGTTCATGCAGATCGAAGAAGTGAAAACCACCGCCGGTCGCCTGCGCAGCCTGTTCCCGGACTGGCACTTCTATCAGGCGGCCGTGCCGACCTACATCGGCGGTTCGATGACTTTCGCCTGGGGCTCGACCAACCCGGCCTACCGCAAGCTGAGCCGTGAAACCTTGCAACAACGCTTCATCGGCAGCGGCATCGTCACCCGTTACTACAACCCGGAAATCCACATCGGTGCCTTCGCCTTGCCACAATACGTGCTGCAAGCGGTGAACAAACCGAGCAACGACTGATCGTTCAGCCGTCATCACTGCGGGAGCGAGCGGCTTCGCTCCCGCAGATGAAATGTTTTTCATGTTTCATCGGTGTAAAGCTTTTGAACGATCATTCCTGACAAAAGTCGAGATAGATATGAGCCCATTTGCGGGTTTGTTCGAGGAGGCACCAATGCAAAAGTGGAAAGTCACTTTCGTGGATGATCACGGTGAAATTGTTGATGAAATCTTCGAGCGCGCGGAATGCCCCAGCGACGATGAGGCTGCCCGTCTGATCAAGGAAAAACTCCTTCCTGTCGCCGCCGCACTGGATCTCAACGATCTGGAAGGGCGAACCGCCGATGCAGGCGCCAAAAGCCTGAAAACCCAGAACAGCATCGAAATCCGCAGCATCACTCCCGTCTGAAAAACTTCTTGTCCTTAACGCACCAGGCCTTGGCAGCGGCTCTATCTTGGGGCTACTCTGCAAGCGAGATCAGCGAACGGATCGCTAAGGTCTGGTCTTGTCAGCTACATGCTTGTTTCCCGCCGGCAACACGGTTGTCGTAGCGCCAGGGCCGTTCGGCCATGTGCAGGGAATACGGAAAGTCTATCCATCTATGCGAGGGGGACGATTCATGAGCACAGCCTATCAAGAAGACATCAGCAGCAGCGTGCTGCGCCGCATGAAAGAAGGCGGTTTCGATTTTTCCCGATTCCATCCCATCGAGTTCTACGCCATTTTCCCGGACGAGGAGCGGGCGCGCAGGGCGGCAGGAAAATTTCGCGGTGAATCCATCAATGCCCAGGTCAGTGCGCGCGACGACGGCGCGTGGTCCCTGGAATTGAGCAAGGTGATGTACGCAACCTACGACGACATTGGCGATTTCGAACAGGGCTTTTCGGCGGTGGTCGAGCCCTTGGGCGGCATCATCGAAGGCTGGGGCGTGAAGCAGGAGGTGCGCAACCGCCATCGTTTGAACTGATAACCCTCGCAACACGTCGAGCAGCGGCTGACCTTCGGGTCGGCCGTTGTCGTTTCTGCACCCTGAACATCGCACGGCAAAACCCTGAAACAAGAATTCGAGGCAAAAAAAAAGCCACCTGAAGAGGTGGCTAAAAGGGAAGACCGGAAGGAGAGGAAACCGGTCAGGGTTACGGCCGGTAGGGCTGCCGGGGCAGCCCGGATCAGTGGTGCTGCGCACTTCGTCAGGGACGTTTCGCAGCGGATGTGCGGATTATCCGCAGCCGGCGCCGGGCAGTGAAATCAACTCTGACTATGCTGGTGATAGGCGACTGCACTGCGTCGCAATGAGGCGGGGGCGATCAGGTTGGGGCATTTGCCGCACAGGAATGGTGCGGTGGTTGTGGCGTGAATATCCAACCGATTGAAATCAAAGCGTTTATGCCGATGGCACGGGCCTTGCGAAGGCCTGTATGTCCGGGGTGACAAGGAGTACGGCATGATCCGCACCTATTTTGATGAAATGTACGATGCCGGCGGCCAGGTCCGCCCGCATTACCGGGAGTTTGCCCGCTGGCTGGCCGATACGCCTGACGAACTGCTGGCCCAGCGGCGACGCGAGGCCGATCTGCTGTTCCATCGTGCCGGGATCACTTTCACGCTCTACGGGGACGAGCAAGGGACAGAACGCCTGATTCCCTTCGACACCATTCCGCGCAGCATTCCCGCCAGCGAGTGGCGGATCGTCGAGCGCGGCTGCATCCAGCGGGTCAAGGCGTTGAACATGTTCCTCGCCGACCTTTACCACGAGCAGCGCATCATCAAGGCCGGGATCATTCCCGCCGAGCAGGTGCTGGCCAACGAGCAATACCAGTTGGCGATGCAAGGGCTGGATCTGCACCGCGATATCTATTCGCACATCTCCGGCGTCGACTTGGTGCGCGACGGCGACGGCACGTATTACGTGCTCGAGGACAACCTGCGCACGCCCAGCGGCGTGAGCTACATGCTCGAAGACCGCAAGATGATGATGCGCCTGTTCCCCGAGCTGTTCGCGGCCCAGCGCATTGCCCCGATCGACCATTACCCGAACCTGTTGCTCGACACCTTGAAAAGCTCAAGTCCCATCGACGACCCGAGTGTCGTGGTGTTGACACCGGGCCGGTTCAACAGCGCGTTTTTCGAGCATGCGTTTCTCGCCCGGGAAATGGGCGTGGAACTGGTGGAGGGCGCGGATCTGTTCGTGCGCGACGACAAGGTCTTCATGCGCACCACCGACGGCCCGAAAGCGGTGGACGTGATCTACCGCCGGCTCGACGACGCGTTTCTTGATCCATTGGCCTTCCGCCCGGATTCGATGCTCGGCGTGCCGGGGCTGCTGTCGTCCTATCGCTCCGGCAACGTGGTGCTGGCCAATGCGATCGGCACCGGCGTGGCGGATGACAAGTCGGTGTATCCGTTTGTCACCGAAATGATCCGTTTCTACCTCGACGAAGAGCCGATCCTGAAGAACGTGCCGACGTGGCAGTGCCGCAACCCGTCTGAACTTTCCCATGTACTGGCCAATCTTCCAGATCTGGTGGTCAAGGAAACCCAGGGCTCCGGCGGTTACGGAATGCTCGTGGGGCCGGCGGCGACGACGGCGGAAATCGATGCGTTCCGCGAGCGGATCAAGGCCAAGCCCCACGCGTACATCGCGCAACCGACGCTGTCGCTGTCGACCTGTCCGACCTTTGTCGAAAACGGCATTGCGCCGCGCCATATCGACCTGCGCCCGTTCGTATTGTCCGGCCGCGAAACCCGGGTCGTGCCCGGCGGTTTGACCCGTGTCGCCCTGCGTGAAGGCTCTCTGGTGGTGAACTCATCCCAGGGCGGCGGAACCAAGGACACCTGGGTGGTCGAGGATTGAAGGAAGCCTGCCATGTTAAGTAGAACTGCCTCGGATCTGTACTGGATGTCGCGTTACCTGGAGCGGGCGGAAAATCTCGCCCGCATGCTCGATGTCAGCTATTCGCTGTCGCTGATGCCGCAGGACGGCCGTGGCGACGGTTTGCACGAACTGGCGATGCCGCTGCTGATCACCGGCACGCTGGACGATTACCTGGAGCGTCACGGCGAGCTGCATGCCGAGCGATTGCTGCACTTCTTCGCGCTCGACGCGGCCAACCCGGCGAGCATCTACAGCTGCCTCGGCGCGGCGCGAGCCAGCGCCCACGCGGTGCGCGGTCGGATCACCGCCGACATGTGGGAGAACATCAACGCCACCTGGCTGGAGATCCGCGGGATCGCCAACCAGGGCCTCAGCCGCTATGGCATGAGCCGTTTCTGTGAGTGGATCAAGGAACGTTCGCACCTGTTCCGAGGGGCGTCCTACGGCACCATCATGCGCAACGACGCGTTTCGTTTCATTCGTCTGGGTACGTTTATCGAGCGGGCGGACAACACGCTGCGCCTGCTCGACGCCCGTTACGAAATGGCCGGCGATCAGGCCGAAGCGGTCAGTGACGGCACTGCGCACGCCTATTACCAATGGAGTGCCTTGTTGCGGGCCTTGTCATCGTTCGAGGCCTACACCGAAATCTATCGCGATGCACCCGGCGCCCGGCATGTCGCCGAACTGTTGCTGTTGCGCGCGGATGTGCCGCGCTCGCTGCGGGCCTGTACCGAAGAAATCGACCAGATTCTCGCGCAACTGCCGGGGGCCAACGGCCGTCCCGCGCAAAGGCTGGCGGCGGAAATGGACGCACGCCTGCGCTACACCGGCATCCACGAAATCCTCGAGGAAGGGCTGCACGCCTGGCTTACCGAGTTCATCCCGCTGGTGCGCCAGTTGGGCAACGCCATTCACAGTTCCTACCTGGAGGCCGCATGAGACTTTCCATCAGCCACGAGACCACCTATCACTACGAAGATCAGGTGCGGGCGAGCATCCAGTACCTGCGCCTGACACCCCACGACAGCGAGCGTCAGCACGTGCTGAGCTGGCAGCTCGACCTACCGCGTCCGGTACGCGCCCAGCTCGATCCGTTCGGCAACATCCTGCATGTGCTGACCATGGACGAGCCCCACGAAGCGATCATCATCGGTGCCCGTGGGCAGGTCGATATCGACGAGTTGCGTGAAGCGGAGCATGAGAGTCAGTCGGCGCTGCCGTTCCTGCGCTTCACCCGTTTGACCGAGGCGGACGAGGCGCTGCGGGCGTTTGCCGAGAAGTCCTGCAAGCAACGACGCGACCGCAATGCACTGATCGATCTGATGCATGGGCTGAATCAGCACATGACCTATAAGCCTGGTTCCACCGAAGTCGACACCAGCGCCGCCGAGGCGTTTGCCGGGCGGGCGGGTGTTTGCCAGGACCACGCCCACGCGTTTCTGGCCTGTGCGCGCAGCCTCGGTGTGCCGTCGCGGTATGTGTCGGGTTATCTGTACAGCGAGGATTGCGAGCATCTGGCCAGCCACGCCTGGGCCGAGGCCTGGATCGATGACGCCTGGTACAGCTTCGATGTGACCAATGAACTGGCGCGGCCGGAGCGACACCTGAAACTGGCGGTGGGGCTGGATTACCTTGACGCCTGCCCGGTGCGGGGCATGCGCCGGGGCGGCGGGTCAGAGCAGATGCACGCGAAAGTGCTGGTGTCGCCGACACCCGCGCCAATCATCTCGGTGCAACAGCAGTAAACGATGTTGTCGGTTTACTTGGCGGGCGCAACCTTGCGCCCGGCCATGTGCTGCAAATAACCCACCAGCTTCTGCAGATCCGCATCCGGTAATACTTCGGCGGAAAACCCTGGCATCTTCGCTTGCGGCCACTGGCGCAAACTCTGCGGATCGCGGATGTAGCGCTTGAGGAAGTCCGCGCCGAAATACTCGGTCGGGTTGTAAGGAATATTCAGGTCCGGCCCGAATTGCGCATCACCCGCACCATTCAGGCGATGACAGGCCAGACAGTTCTTCTGGAACAGCGCAAATCCCTGATTCACCGGGTCATCGGCCTTCAGCGCAGGATCCGGCAGCAGGGCAGGGAAGCGCTCGGCCACTGGCGCCATGCGTTTGATGCTCGCCACTTCGAACGGCCATTGTTCGGGGCTGATATGGTCGGCCTGCGGATTGGTCCACACCAGATAGAACGGCCCGGCGCTGTGTTTGCCCTCCGACAGCGGCGGCCATGGGTGAGTCGGGTCTTCGATGGCCAGCCAGGCGCGTGAACCTTGGGCGTTCAGCAATGGACCAGCTGACAGTTCGGCGGCAAAACCGTCCAGCGCTACGGCTTGCAGGTGATCTTCCGGTTTGATTCCGGTCAGCAATGCGGCCACGGGCACGGCGCGATAAGTCATGTCCTTCTTGTAGGACACGTCGTTCTTTATCGTGAGGGTTTGTACCTGAGGATGCTTGAGTAATTCCTCGGTCTGCCAGGTGCGACTGTTCGCGCCCAGTTCCAGATTCAGCTGTGCGGCAGACAGGGGCAAGCTCAGGAGCATGGCCCCGAACAGAATGAGCGTTTTCAAGTGATCGCCGTCCATGTCGTGGAAGTGCGCAAAGGTTGGCACAGCCACGCTGGCCCGGGTAGCGGGCCAGTCATATTTTCAGTGGCGATGAGCAAAACCTGCCGCTTGAATCAGCCGATGACCTTGGTCAGATTCGGCAAAATCAACAACAGCGTCGTGGCGAAAAGAATGAGCCCTGCTTGACGAACTTTCGGTTGTTTGAACATGGCTTGACCGCCTTTTTTGTTATTTCCTGATGCCTGCCTGCATATCCATGATGGCAAGCGCTGCACTTCCTGTTGAAGAACGCCTGCCTCGGCAAAACCCGACGACAACGACGTACATGTTCACCTTAGGGCCCGCGTCACGCTTGGCTTAGATCCATTTCATATGTATTTGCTACCAGGCGCGATTAAAAAGGCATGAGGCCCATTGCCAGCTTCTTTGCCGCCCTTTTGCTAGACAGCTCGCTGACCTGAACCGGTTAACCTGGCCGGGAATGACCGTCCGTCTGAGCGTGCGCGTCAACGTCATTGAGCGCTGTGGTCATTGAATCCGTGACCGTCCCGGCCAAGAGTGGAGGCACGAATTTCACTCACCGCACAGGTTCGAGAACGCCATGACCCAAGCTTTGATTTTCGACGCGTTACGCACGCCCCGTGGTCGGGGCAAGGCCGACGGTTCGCTGCACAGCGTCAAACCGGTGAACCTGGTGGCCGGCCTGCTGAACGCTTTGCAGGCGCGCACGGCGCTGGACACCAGCCAGGTCGATGACGTCGTGCTGGGTTGCGTCACACCGATTGGTGATCAGGGCTCTGACATCGCCAAGACCGCCGTGCAGGTGGCCGATTGGGACGTTAGTGTTGCCGGCGTGCAAATCAACCGGTTCTGCGCCTCGGGGCTGGAAGCGGTGAACCTGGGGGCGATGAAAGTGCGCTCCGGGTACGAAGACCTGGTGGTGGTCGGCGGCGTCGAATCCATGTCCCGCGTGCCGATGGGCAGCGACGGTGGTGCCTGGGCGCTGGACCCGCAGACCAACCTGCACAGCCATTTCACCCCTCAAGGCGTCGGCGCCGACCTGATCGCCACCCTTGAAGGCTTCAGCCGTCAGGACGTTGATGCCTACGCGCTGCACTCGCAACAGAAAGCCGCCCGGGCTCGGGCCGACGGTTCATTCAACAAGTCTTTGGTGCCGGTGCAGGACCAGAACGGCATCATTCTGCTCGATCACGATGAATTCATTCGTGCCGAATCGACCCTCGAAGGCTTGGGCAAGCTCAAGCCGAGTTTTGAAATGATCGGCCAGATGGGCTTCGATGCCACGGCGTTGCGGGTCTACAGCCATGTCGAGCGCATCAACCATGTGCACACGCCGGGCAACAGCTCGGGAATCGTTGATGGCGCGGCGCTGATGCTGATCGGCTCCGAGGCCAAGGGCCGGGCGCTGGGGCTGCAACCCCGGGCGCGGATTGTCGCCACGGCGGTCACCAGCACCGACCCGACCATCATGCTCACCGGCCCGGCGCCGGCCACCCGCAAGGCACTGGCCAAGGCCGGGCTGCGGGTCGAAGACATCGATCTGTTTGAGGTCAACGAGGCGTTCGCCTCAGTGGTGCTGAAATTCATCAAGGACATGGCCGTCGACCCGGACAAGGTCAACGTCAATGGCGGCTCGATTGCGATGGGCCATCCACTGGGCGCTACCGGTTGCGCAATTCTCGGCACCTTGCTCGATGAACTGGAAGCCCGGCGCCTGCGCTACGGCCTCGCGACGCTGTGCGTCGGCGGCGGCATGGGCATCGCCACCATCATCGAACGCCTCTGACCTCAAGGAACCTTGTCATGACCCAAGCCATTCGTTACGAAAAAGGTCAGGACGGCATCGTCCTCCTGACCATCGACATGCCGGGCCAGAGCGCCAACACCATGAATGCGGTGTACCGCGAAGCCATGGCCGAAAGCGTCGCCCGATTGCAGGCGGAAAAAGATGACATCGCCGGGGTGATCATCACTTCGGCCAAAAAAACCTTCTTCGCCGGCGGCGACCTGAATGAACTGATCAAGGTCGGCAAGCCCGAAGCCAAGGCTTTCTACGACATGGTACTGACCCTCAAGGGCCAATTGCGCACCCTGGAAACCCTCGGCAAACCGGTGGTCGCGGCGATCAACGGCGCGGCGCTCGGCGGTGGCTGGGAAATCTGCCTCGCCTGCCACTACCGCGTGGCGCTGCACGATGCTTCGGTGCAACTCGGCCTGCCGGAAGTGACCCTCGGTCTGTTGCCGGGCGGCGGCGGAGTGGTGCGCATGGTGCGCATGCTCGGCATCGAAAAAGCCCTGCCGTATCTGCTCGAAGGCAAGAAAGTCCGCCCGCAACAGGCGTTGCAGGCGGGTTTGATCGATGAGCTGGCGGCGGATCGTGATGAACTGCTGGCCAAGGCCCGTGCCTGGATTCTGGCCAATCCCGCGGCCGTGCAGCGTTGGGATGTGAAGGGCTATCAGATTCCCGGCGGCACACCGTCTAACCCGAAAGTCGCGCAGATGCTGGCCATTGCACCGTCGATCCTGCGCAGTAAAACCCAGGGCACGTTGCCGGCGCCGGAGAAGATCCTCTGCGCGGCGGTGGAAGGCGCGCAGGTGGATTTCGACACGGCGCACCTGATCGAAACTCGCTACTTCACCGAATTGACCACCGGCCAGATCTCGAAAAACCTGATCGGCACCTTCTGGTTCCAGCTCAATGAAATCAATGCCGGCGGCTCGCGGCCGCAGGGTTTTGCACCTTACGTGACGAAGCGCGTGGGCGTCCTCGGCGCGGGCATGATGGGGGCCGGTATTGCCTATGTCAGCGCCTCGGCCGGTATCGACGTGGTGCTCAAGGACATCAACCTTGCCGCTGCGGAAAAGGGCAAGGCGCATTCGGCGGCACTGCTGGACAAGAAAGTTGCTCGCGGGCAGATGTCCTCGGAGCAGCGTGAAGCGGTGCTGGCGCGTATCCAGCCGACCGAAAGCGATGCCGATCTGGCGGGTTGCGATTTGATCATCGAAGCGGTGTTCGAGGATCGTCAGCTCAAGGCCAAAGTCTCGGCAGCTGCGCAGCAGATGGTCGGTGCCGACGCGGTGATTGCCTCCAATACTTCGACCTTGCCCATCACCGGCCTGGCAGCTGCGGTGCCGGATCAGAGCAAGTTCATCGGCCTGCACTTCTTCAGCCCGGTGGAAAAGATGCCGCTGGTGGAGATCATCAAAGGCGCGAAAACCAGCGACGAAACCCTCGCACGCGGGTTCGATTTCGTCCTGCAAATCAAGAAAACCCCGATTGTGGTCAACGACAGTCGTGGCTTCTTTACCTCGCGAGTGTTCGGCACCTTCACCAATGAAGGCATTGCCATGCTCGGCGAGGGCGTCAGTGCGCCGATGATCGAGACCGAAGCGCGCAAGGCCGGCATGCCCATTGGGCCGTTGGCAATCTCTGACGAAGTTTCCCTCAGCCTGATGAGCCATATCCGTCAGCAAACGGCCAAAGACCTGCAAGCGGAAGGGAAAGCGCTGATTGAGCACCCGGCGTTCGCCGTGATTGACTTGCTGCTCAACGAATACAAGCGGCCGGGCAAGGCAGCGGGAGGCGGTTTTTATGAGTACCCGGCGGGCGGCCAGAAACACCTGTGGTCCGAGCTGAAAACCCGTTTCGAGAAAGCTGACGGGCAGATTTCGCCGAAGGATGTGCGTGACCGGTTGCTGTTCGTGCAGGCGATCGAAACCGTGCGCTGTGTGGAGGAGGGCGTACTGACCTCGACGGCGGACGCCAACGTCGGCTCAATCTTCGGCATCGGTTTCGCGGCATGGACGGGCGGGGCGTTGCAGTTCATCAATCAATATGGTGTTAAGGACTTTGTCGCCCGGGCCCAGTACCTGGCGGAACAGTACGGTGAGCGTTTCGCACCGCCTGCGCTGCTGTTGGAAAAAGCCGCGAAGGGCGAGTTGTTTTAACGGGGTGGGGACGCATTTCGGGGCTTGCCTTGCCGGGTGGTTTCAAGGCAGGCTCTGGGGTGTGCATTATTCCCATCACGTGTCAGGTATTTTTTATGTCGCTACGCATCTGCATTCTGGAAACCGACATCCTGCGTCCGGAACTGGTCGATCAATATCAGGGTTACGGGCAGATGTTCCAGCGCCTGTTCTCGCAACAACCGATCGCCGCCGAGTTCACGGTGTACAACGTGATGCAGGGCGATTATCCGAGTGATGACCTGACGTTCGACGCGTACCTGGTCACCGGCAGCAAGGCCGACTCGTTCGGTACCGACCCATGGATTCAGACCCTCAAGCAATACCTGCTGACCCGCTATGAGCGCGGCGACAAACTGCTCGGCGTGTGCTTCGGCCATCAACTGCTGGCGCTGCTGCTGGGTGGCAAGAGCGAGCGGGCGACCCAGGGTTGGGGCGTTGGCATTCACAACTACAAACTGGCGGCCAAGGCACCCTGGATGAACCCGGTGCGCGAAGAACTGACGCTGCTGATCAGTCACCAGGATCAGGTCACGGCACTGCCGGAAAACGCCACAGTGATTGCTTCCAGCGATTTTTGCCCGTTCGCCGCTTACCACATCAACGATCAGGTGCTGTGCTTCCAGGGGCATCCGGAATTCATTCACGATTACTCGCGGGCGCTGCTGGATCTGCGTCAGGAAGCGTTGGGTGAGCAGATCTACAGCAAGGGCGTGGCCAGCCTTGAGCACCAGCACCACGGCGCCACGGTGGCGGAATGGATGATGCGCTTCGTGGCGCACAAGCCGACCGCCGCTTGACCCCAAATGCCCCCGTGTCGTACACGGGGGCGTTTTTTTAACTCACAGCCAGCCCGATTTCTTGAAGCTCGCCCACAGCCCCACGCAGCCCACCGTGATAAAGCTCAGCACGGCGAAATAGCCGTAGTGCCAGCTCAGCTCCGGCATGTTCTGGAAGTTCATCCCGTAAATCCCGGCTACCGCCGTCGGGAACGCCAGAATCGCTGCCCATGCTGCAAACTTGCGCTGCACCACGCTTTGGCGTGACGCCTCCAGCAACACACCGATTTCGATGGTCTGGCTCGCAATGTCGGCCAGGGTGGTCAGGTCTTCCATCTGCCGCGTGACGTGAATCTGCACATCGCGGAAGTAAGGGCGCATGTTCTTGTCGATGAAGGGGAAGCTCAGCTTCTGCAACTCTTCGCCGATCTCCACCATCGGCGCCGCGTATCGACGCAAGCGCAGCACGTCGCGGCGCAGGCCATGAAGCTTCTGGATGTCGTGCTCGTTCAGCGCGCTGCACAACACGTTGCGTTCCAGTTCATCGATCTCGGCGTGGATCGCTTCACCCACTGGCTGATAGTTTTCGATGACGAAATCCAGCAGCGCATACAGTACGAAATCTTCCCCGTGTTCCAGCAGCAACGGCCGTGCCTCACAGCGCTGACGGACATGGGCGTAGGACGCCGAATGGCCATTGCGGGCAGTGATGATGTAGCCCTTGCCGGCGAAAATGTGGGTTTCGATGAACTGCAGGACGCCGTGTTCGCGCACCGGCGAGTAGGTGACGATGAACAGGGCGTCACCGAAGGTTTCCAGTTTCGGACGGCTGTGTTTTTCCAGGGCGTCCTCGATGGCCAATTCGTGCAGGTTGAACTGGCGTTGCAGGTTGGACAGCTCCTGGGCGTTCGGTTCTTCGAGGCCGATCCAGACGAAGTGCCCGGTCTTGGCGGCCCAGGCGGCGCCTTCATCGAGGGAAATATTGGTGACTTTCTTACCGGCGCTGTAAACCGCAGCAGCAACAACTCGACCCATGGTGGTGGTTCACTTCTTATTGGCAGATGGCAGGGGAGACATGGCTTCAGCTTAGCCGTGTCGCTGCTTGAGAGTCAGTGAAATCTGTACAGTTCACCGGGCAAAAGAAAACCCGCACTGGGCGGGTTTCTTTTTCACGCGGCTTGTAGTTGCCGATCCATCGCATCGATGCACTCGCGCATCTGTTCGCGACACTGGCTGATGAGCATGGGCATGTCGTCCATGGTCAGGCCGGCGGTAGGAATTGCCGGCAGCGAGCGTATGAGAACTTTTCCGCTGCGCCAGCGGTTCAGGCGCATGTGCTTGATGTAGCTGCTGACGCACACCGGAACGATCGGCACACCGGCGGCGATGGCCATCTGGAACGCGCCTTTCTTGAACGGCAGCAGATCTTCACCCAGGTTGCGCGTGCCTTCCGGGAATACCCAGATCGAGGTGTCTTTGTGCTGCAAGGTGTCGGTGGTCGTCAGCATCGACTGGCGTGCCTTGTGCGCGTTGCCACGATCGATCAACACATTGCCCGCCAGCCAGAACAATTGCCCGAACAACGGCACCCATTTCAGACTCTTTTTGCCAATGCACACGGTCCGACGTGGCACCACATTGCCGAACACGAACAGGTCGTAGTTGGACTGATGGTTGGCGATGATTACGCAGCTATCAGGCTTGTTCATCAGCTGACCGACGTCGGCCTTCACTCGCAGGCGCAGGATGCACATGGCCGGCAGCGCGTACAGTCGAGCGCACAGACGACTGTTGTCCGGATTGAATGGCCGACACAGCCCGAGGATCACCCCGAGCACGCCCGCCAGAATAAAGTGCAGGCCCATCAATAACATACGAAACACAAACAGCATTTTCAGGCCCCACCGGGACAAAAGGTGGCGCAGTGTACGGATGTGCACTGTTTTCGGCAATTGCCGCTATAGAGTCAGGAGATGGGCGATGTTTAAGCGCATGTTTCCGACTTGTCGGTCAGAGGCGTCCTAGAGCTGCTGTGGAGATTTAAACCATGCACGTAAGAAAAAGCCCGACACGACGGTCGGGCTTTTCTATACAGGAGCGAAGCGGGTTCAGCCCAGGTGTTCCTGATCCTGAATGATCGCGTTGTCCAGGGTTTCCAGCAGCGCCTTGCGTACCTTGAGCTTGGTGTTCTTGTGCGCGGTCATGTTGATCTTCTTCAACTGACGCGCAGCGGCGAGGGCGGCACCTTGCAGCTCTTCGGCCGAAACCACCTTGTCGAGGAAGCCGGCATCCACTGCGCTTTGGGGATCGAACATCTCGCCGTTGATTACCGAGCGATGGAAGGCCGAGCGGCGCAGGCGATCACGGGCCAGCTCGATGCCGGCGTGGTGCATGGTCATGCCGATCTGCACTTCGTTCAGACCAATGCTGAACGGACCGTCGACACCGATGCGGTAATCGGCGGACAACAGAATGAACGCGCCTTTGGCCACGGCATGACCCGGGCAGGCAACGATCACTGGGAATGGGTGCGACAGCAGACGACGGGCGAGGGTAGAACCGGCGGTCACCAGCGACACGGCTTCTTTAGGGCCGGCAGTCATTACCTTCAAATCGTAGCCGCCAGAGAGAATGCCCGGCTGGCCAGTAATGATCACAATGGCGCGATCCGCCACCGCCTGATCCAGCGCCGCGTTGAAGGCCGCGATCACGTCCGGGGAAATGGCGTTGACCTTGCCGTTGCTCAGGGTCAGGGTCGCGATACCGTCTTCGAGGTGGTAGGCAATCAGGTCGCTCATGGCGCAATTCCTTATAAGAAAGATGGGCAGACGTTACCCACCGTCGCCGGTCAGGTAAAGCACTGTGACTGACCCACCGGTCACCCTTGACCGGCTGACGCGCCGCAACGTGCCCACGGCAAACGCTTGCGCGCCTATATAGAAGGGCCGCACCCACCCGAGATTGGCCGGATTGCCATGGCCCATCGCTAGCGGAAACGACTTTTTCTCTTAACCGCATGAAAATTCTGAAAAAAAGTTTGCCATCAGAAAAGCTTTCGACTACATTAGCGCGCCTCGACAGACAGAACATGTTTGAAGAGATACGGTGAAGTGTCCGAGTGGCTTAAGGAGCACGCCTGGAAAGTGTGTATACAGGAAACTGTATCGAGAGTTCGAATCTCTCCTTCACCGCCAAATTCGAAACGACTAAACCCCTGAAAACGTTAAAGTTTTCAGGGGTTTTGTGTTTTTAGACGGGCAGAAAAGACCCGTATGGAAACATTCATGGGAATGCACGCTAAGAATTTTGAGTTCGCTGCTCAACTACCCTTGCTTAGCGTCCCACTGATGCCGATGGATAATGAAAGGACCTTCGCGATGCCTATACCGAGTGAATGGGAAGTTGAACAGGCCCGAAAAGCTGTGCAAGAGCGCATTAAAGACGTGAGTGAATCGCCAGATGACGCCCACCTGACGACCTCTTTTTTTCGCCTTTCCGGCTATCTTGAAGCCATGGAGGATCAGGAGCTTTTGAGCGAGGAGGAATGCAAAGTTTTATCGGACGAGGCAACGGAGGTGTTTCATCGACGAAGTGCTGAAATCAGACCTCCCAAAAAACAGTTGCCAACTTTCGAGTAACGGGATTTATGCAGCATCCCCCACATCTTGTCTAGTGATTGGGGGCCATTTTTGAAACCATGCCACACATGGCAACTCGCCTTTGTTGAACAAAAAAACAAAGCACAGCGTACGCTTGTGAATCACTTTAGAATCTTTCCTCCACTGCCAAATTATGAAATCGCAAACCCCTGATTTTCCTATAGGAAATCGGGGGTTTGAAGTTTTTAGCGCCTGGAAAAAGGCCATATGGGACCAAGTGCCGGTTGTCGAGGTTGGCAAAGCGACTGTGAATAGGAGCTAAGGTGGCCAGAGCGATGGAAAATAGGCAGCTACACTTGGCTTGCTCTCACAGATCTATCTGATCTGGGCGACGAGATACTAAGGAAAAAGCTATGCCATCTCGCAAACGACCCAAGACTTTGAAGCGCAACATTGCCGATCATCACATAAACATTCGACGTTGGAAGCGTTGGTTGCCAGGAATGAAACGAGACCTATCCGACTTGCTCAGTAAAAGAGAGACGTTCTGGGAACTGCAGGAGGTTGCGAACGAAAATCCTAAAATCATGAACCCATACAGCTTTTTTGATTGGATGTGCAGGAACTACGTCGTTTCTCAGGCTATCGGAATACGCAGCTTCATAGATCAGAGCCGCGACTCTCGCTCTCTCTGGCGTATGCTCTACGAGATGCTGGAAAACCCAGGCATCATAAATCGAGAAAATCATGTTCGAATGTATGGCAGAACACAGATAGGTCCTGAGCTAGGCCACATGACGTTCAACAATGTTGTTGGAAAAGGGCGCTCTCATCTAGCTCAGCAGGCAACTCGATCTGATCTGCGCGTCTTGGAGGATGCAAGTGAGCGCGTCAAGCGTTTCGTCAACAAACGGATCGCGCATAGAACTTCGCCCGGAGAACTAAGACGCTTACCGAAATTTGATGAACTCGACATGGCCCTTCAAAAGCTTGACGAGATATTCTGTAAATACAATCTACTCTTGACCGGTGAAGGGATAAGCTCTCTGCATGCCGTAAGGCAATTCAACTGGCGCGACGTTCTTTTGGAGCCTTGGATTCTTAAGGGTAGTAAGCTCCACCCGGATACCTAGCCACTCTTTGAATCCAATAGAGTTCTGATTTAATCGAACGCAAAAGGAAACTCCCAGGCGCAATTGTCCCTTAGCCGGTTATAGATACCTTGCTGGTCATCCAACTCCTCATGGTTGGCTAAATCCAAGTAGTAGTTGAGTCCGTCGTACACGTAGTAAATCAGCCATTCGCCTGTGAGGGCGCGCCTGTTTCGTCTTGCTTCGATTCCTCCGTAGACGAGGGCGTGTGATATTTGATTAGCTTTGACATTTCGATACTTCTCCATGTCCGAGTCATCTTCCTCCACTAATAAAATCTCATGCAGCTTTTCTTTAAGTAATCGGTGCTTAAGGGCGTATTCGCTAAACCATTTATTTTGTATGTTTTGTGGCAGATGGTATGCATCAAAGTAATGTTTGTGCCAAAAGCGACCAAGGATGGGGCCTCTGAATTTCTCAGCCGCTTTTGTACCAGTTGGTCGGCTGGTAGGCGTTTTTTCGAGTAGAGCAATCTCATCCAACACCGAAAATTTATTAATCCGTCGGAGTATTGACCCGTTGTGCAGGCGCAATGCAAGGCACTGGCTCATGCGATGTGAGTAAAGCTGCGATAGGGATACGTTTTTTTTAAGCAGCAGTGATTCATATCTATGCAGCAAAGGCATTAGGTTTCTCCTCCCCGAGGGTACTCACAGTTTTTATAAAACAAGTGCATGCTCAAGCAGACCAATAATGTCCGGCCCATCCTCATTAACCCACGTCCCACAATGCTGCCGGGTCATGTTCCCATTTGTTTGCCCTATCTGCACGGCCACCCATTCTATCGACGCCTCGCCCGTGAAGAGCAACCGGCTTGCCTAGGTATGCCGGCATTGACTAGGCACGCGATAACGGGCCCCTCTGTGTTCAAGTGAGACTTCAGAAAACGATCTCGCACAACGAAGCCACTGACATGCGGCAGACCGTTCTTGGTGTTCAGGAACGCAAAGTGCAGCTTGTGCTTCCGCGCAGCTTTATTGTCCTGCTCTACGATCTCGACGGTCTGCGCTTTTTTTGACCGGATTCATCGCATCGATATTACGCAGCGCATTCCACGCAGGACCGACGAAACGTCTCCGTTCCTTACAACAAGTAGACCTCCTCCCAAACTAGGGTGATGGTCTCCAAAAACCATGGCCCCACCCAATCATGATCTGCGCCATCAAAAGCTCTTAATTGACAAACTCGCTGTCCCCTTCTGGTTTCGCAAGAAGCCAGGGGTTTTGTGCATTCTGGTGTCCGGATTTTTTTGCTCACAGAGATGGGATCGGCTTCATTTTACCGGGGCAGTACAATCGCGGTTTTATCTGTGTGTAAAAGGACGACTTCCATGATCATTTCCACTACCCACTCCATCGAAGGCCGGCAGATCACGGCGTACCTGGACATTGTCAGTGCCGAGTCGGTGCAGGGCGTGAATGTGATTCGCGATATGTTTGCCGGCATGCGGGACTTTTTCGGTGGGCGTTCGCAGACGCTGGAGCGGGCGTTGAAGGAGGCGCGTGTTCAGGCGACTGACGAGATCAAGGAGCGTGCGCGAGCCTTGCAGGCGGATGCGGTGGTCGGGGTAGATTTCGAGATCAGCATGCCGGCGGGGAAGGGCGGCATGGTTGTGGTGTTTGCGACCGGCACGGCGGTCAAGTTGCGCTAAGCATCGGTTTGCCGACGGAGAGCCCATTCAAGGGAATGGGCTCGTTGCTGGCAATCAGCCCTGCGGTTTGAGCAGGATGGTGCCTTTCGAATCGTAGGTCAGTGGAGTGTCGATCGCGACGAGTGGCGTGCCGGTGGACTGGCCAGGCTGAACCGGGTCTGGATAGTAGATGACACCAGGTTTGCCAGGCTGCACCGGGCTAGGCCCGTCCAGTGGCTTGATGACGATTTCACCCGAAGCAAGCTTCTCCTTGAATTTTTCCGCCCCGGCTTTACCGGCGGCGATCTGCTCGTCCGTGAGCTTTACAACAGGCATCGGTGGGAATCCTTTGATTTCCATGTTCTCTCCTTGAGATTGATTGCGTAGGAAAAAGGGCAACGGCCAGTCGCCGAGAATCTTTAGCGGTGCAGGACCAACCGCTCATCAAGGTGTTTAAGTTTTGTAGTCCATTCGTCGGGCTCCGGGCAATCTGAATCACAAGTCCAGGAATGACCGGCTAGTCTCAAAATCCTTGGAGGTCGATATTTTTTCAGGCAAAAGGGTCTTGCCGGTATCGATCCGCTTTTGAAAGGGGTGAAGAGATGACTGATCCGTATATCGAAGACGACGGGGCTGAATTTCCATTCAACAATTGCGTGCGCTGCGGCCAGACCGAGTATCAGGCGGGTTTTGGCGAAGATCCGGTGCAGACCGGCAAGATCAAGTCGATAGCACCGAAGGGGCCTAAAGCCAAATTTCTGCCCAAGGTGACGACACGTTCTAGGAAGTAATCCGGATGCCACACAGCCCCGCCATTGAGCGGGGTTTTTTGTTTCTGATTTTTTGAGAAGCGTCCTACAGAAATTGCGGATTCGACTGGTTTCTTTCACAAACTTTTCACACCGGTCTACGTAGGGTGAAGCCATCCGTTAGAAAGCAAGTCTCCAGCCCGTCTCCCCAGCGGGCTTTTTTTTGCCTGCCATAAAACCTTTTCCAAAATCGCTGTCCAATCGGCGCCAAGTGCGTTGCGACGCTGGACTTTGCCATGGCAACAGCATTCAATCTGCGCCCTTTTTTCTTCCTTCTGTTGAGGTTTTGGTCATGCGTTTAACTCTGCCTGCTCTGGTTCTGGGGCTTCTGGTTGCTCAAGGTGCAATGGCTGGCGACGGTACCGCCGCACTGGGTGGCGGTCTGGGTGGCGCGCTCGGTAACGTGGTTGGCCAGAAAATGGGCGGCAGCAGCGGCGCGGCCATCGGCGCCGGCCTGGCCGGCGCGGCTGGCGGTGCGTTGGCAGCGAAGAAAGGTGCTCGCACCAAAGCGGCCATTGGCGGCGGTGTCGGCGCGGCAGGTGGTTCGGTGATCGGTAACAGCCTGGGCGGCAAGACTGGCGCAACCATCGGTGCCGGCCTGGGTGGCGCAGCCGGTGGCGCGGTGGGCAGCAATCTGTCCAAGGGTCACAAGCGTCACTGATTGCGAATGCATGTCTGAAAAGGCCCGGCTTTATGCCGGGCCTTTTCGTTGCTGAACGTTTTCCCTGAATGAGCCTCAAATTCCATATAGCCCCTCTCCGGGCATGCCGTCCCGATCCGGGACCTGTGAGGTCTGTATGCGCTCGACATTAACTGCAACTGCGTTGGTTATGGGACTGCTCGTGGCTCAAGGCGCCATGGCTGCCGGCGATGGTTCCGCGGCGGTCGGTGGTGGGCTGGGCGGTGTGCTGGGGAATGTGGTCGGCGGCCAGCTCGGCGGCAGCACGGGGGCGGCGGTGGGTGCCGGCGTAGGTGGTGCGGCTGGCAGTGCGGTCGGGGCGAACAAACGCAACCGCACGGAAGCCGCCATTGGTGGCGGTCTTGGCGCGGCTGGTGGTTCAGTGCTTGGTAACAGCGTCGGCGGTTCTACCGGCTCGGCTGTCGGTGCCGGGCTCGGCGGCGCGGCGGGTGGCGCAGTTGGCAACAGCCTGGGTGGCGATGGCGGTAAATCGCACTCTGGGGGCGGCCACAAGCATAAACACAAGAATCGTCATCATTGAATGATCGGTTCTATCTAAACCCGGCTTGATGCCGGGTTTTTTGTGCCTGCGTGTCATGCGGAGGAACGATTAGCGACCATACTTTTCGAACGTCGTATACGAATGCGATTGACGAGGTGCACCATGACTCCCGAAACCGAAGGCAAGGAAGAAAAAGGACCGAGCGGATTGCCGTTTATCAATGATCCGGGGAATGAAGATCCGGGGTCGTTGATGGATGATGCAACGGTTCCGCTTTGGGAGGGTGAGGGGGAGGAGCTTGAGTATGAGGATTTTGATGATGATGAGTGATGGGGCACTTCCTTCATTGAGCTTGGTGCACACCTAATGATACTTCAGTATTTTCTGCAGCAGTTTTCGCGTGCTGTCCGTTTAGATAGCATCTTGAATGCGCAGTGGGGGGAGGAGAGTTTTAATTGTTTTTAAGGGCCTGAGTCAACAGGCCCTTTTTTGTGGTGGCGCCTAATCTGTATCTCTCGAGTCAGTCAGTACATAAAGATTACTTATTGCTGACATTTTTTTAATTTTTTTGAGTCTTACATATTCTTTGAGTTCTTTTTCAACAGTTTCTTCGTCGCAGTATTTTTTATGCTTGGATGGTCTATCGCAAGCGAAGTTGTATAGGCGCCAAGTATCAAATCCGTTGACTTCACCGTTAGGGCCATAGTCAAAATCTACGCTTTCTTTCGGTAAGTGGATGAAACATCCGATCCCATGTAATTCGTACTTAACGCCTCCAGTGACTTTTCCGCATCGCTTTATTGCCTTTGTATGCCAAAGCCTTCGAATATCTCGAGTGCCAAATTCACGCTCAAATACTAAGGTGCCAGACTCCACCGTGGAGATGAAGTCATTTATCAGGATTTCCAGAGTTTCATTTCGATCACTCATCTTCTTCTCCGGTGCTCCAATCTATCTAGGCCTACATTATTTGCTGAGTCTAATACGTCCTCAATGCTTTTTAGAGAACCGTTGTATGTGTTGAGATCAGTTATGAGTCTAATTGTCACATTGGTCGCAGTTTGCCGTGCAGCCGCTGCACGATGGTGCCCGTCCAGAATATATAGGCTGCCGTCATGTTCTATAACGTCAATGGGATATGCTGGATTGTATCCCTCGCGCATTCTATTTTTATAGTCGTCGACTTTCTTGGTTGAGGTTTTTCCCTCTATTGTATGTACTCGCTTCAAAATTTTTGGATCTATATTGTGAGCAATGGCCGGTAGGTTCGGCTCCCCCTCATCAACCTTAACCCCATTACTTCCATCTGGAACCTCACAACCCGGCTTATTCGGCGGCGGACAATTGGAGCTCAACCCCAACGGATCCACCCACCCCGTCGGATTCGGCACATACCGGTACTGATTCAACCCACCCGCCAGCTTCACCGGATCCGGCGTCAGATACCGTCCCACCTCCGGGTCGTAATACCGGTGCCGGTTGTAATGCAGCGACTCCGCTAGGCAGCACGCTGACGATCACCGGATTCAATTCCACCACCGGCGTCGTCAGTTACAGCTACACCCTGGATCACAACGACGCCCACCCAACCGCCAACGGCGCCAACACCCTGAGCGAGCAGTTCGCCGTCACGGTGGTGGATGACAACGGCACCACCGCCAATGCCAACCTCGACGTCAACATCGTCGACGACCTGCCAAAAGGCGTAAACGACAGCAACGCTGGCACAGCTTCGGAAACCAACCTGACCCTGACCGGCAACGTGCTGACCAACGACGTGCAAGGCGCTGACCGCGTCCCAACCGGCCCGAACGCTGGCCCGATCACCGCCGGTACTTTTACTGGTACTTACGGCACGCTGGTACTCAACGCCAACGGAACGTACACCTACACGCTGAACACCAACGACGCCGACTTCAAAGCCCTGCACGGCAATGGCAACGGCACCGAAACCTTCACCTACACCATCACCGACTCGGACGGCGACGCAAGCACCGCGAACCTTGTGCTGCAGATCCACAACAACGACGATCCGGTGATTCTCAACGGCCTCGATGTGAACGGCGGTGAACTCACCGTCTTCGAGAAAAACCTCAGCAACGGCACTGCGCCGGATGCGACGGCGTTGACCCAGAGCGGCACCTTCACCGTCACCGCACTCGACGGTCTGCAAACCCTCACCGTCGGCGGCATCGCTGTCGTTACCAACGGCGTGGCCGCAGGCTTCCCGCAGTCGGTCGTCACGCCGCTGGGCAGCACGTTGACGGTCACCGGCTTCAACGCCGCGACCGGCGTCGTGAGTTACAGCTACACCCTGGTGGATCACGAAACCCACCCGACCGGCAACGGCGCCAACAGCATCACCGAAAACTTCAACGTGGTGGCCACCGATGGCGATGGCAGCACCGCGTCGGGGCAGATCAACGTCAACATCGTCGATGACCTGCCGACTGCCAAGGCTGACACCGGTTCGGTGGTGGAGGGCGGCACCGTCAATATCAGCGTGCTGGGCAACGACGTCACCGGTGCCGATGGCCCGGCAGCGGGCGGTGCGGTGGTCGGCGTGCGGGCAGGCAGCAACACGGCGACCTCGGCCATCGGCGGCCTCAACAGCAACATCAACGGCACCTACGGCTACCTGACCCTGGATGCGGCGGGCAACGCCGTTTATCACAGCAACCCGAACTCGGTGAGCCCGCCGGGCGCCACCGACACTTTCACCTACACCATCCGCGACAGTGACGGCGACGAAAGCACCACCACCATCACCGTCAACGTCGCTGACAGCAAACTCGTGGCCTCGGTCGATCAGGACGTGACTGTCTACGAAAAAGCTCTCGACCTGACCAAGGACGGGCAAGACCTGGCCCCCGGCACGGTCACCGGCAGCGATCCGACCAATACCGGCGAAACCGCCACCGGCACGCTGGTCGGCGCGGTCACCGGCGGCAGCGGCGCGATCACTTACACCCTGGTTGGCAGCGCCACCGGCACCTATGGACAGATCCTGCTCAACCCCGACGGCACGTACACCTACACCCTGACCTCGGCACCGAAAACCACGCCGAACGCCAATGACGGGCCGAACACCCTGAGCGAAAGTTTCACCTACAAGGCCACCGATGCGCTGGGCAACAGCACCACCAGCACCATCGTGGTCAACATCGTCGACGACGTGCCCAAGGCGGTGGCGTCGGACCGTTCGGTGGCGGCGGTGGAGATCGACTCCAACGTGCTGATCGTGCTCGACATCTCCGGCAGTATGGCCGATGCCTCCGGCGTGCCGGGCCTGTCGCGGCTGGACCTGGCCAAGCAGGCGATCAGTGCCTTGCTCGACAAGTACGACGATCTGGGCGATGTGAAAGTACAGCTCGTCACCTTCAGCAGCAACGCCACCGACCGCACTTCGGTGTGGGTCGACGTGGCGACGGCCAAGACCTTGCTCGCCGGTCTTAACGCCGGTGGCGGCACCAACTACGATGCGGCCGTGGCAGCCTTGCAAACCGCGTTCAACACCTCGGGCAAACTCACCGGAGCGCAGAACGTCGGCTACTTCTTCTCCGACGGCAAACCCACCACCGGCCAGGAAATCGGCACCGCCGACGAGACCGCACTCAAAGCCTTCCTTGATGCCAACAACATCAAGAACTACGCAATCGGTCTCGGCAGTGGTGTGAGCAATGCCAACCTCGATCCGATCGCCTACGACGGCATCAGCCACACCAACACCAATGCGGTGGTGGTCACCGACCTCAATCAACTGAACTCGGTGCTGTCCGGCACCGTGGAGGGCGCGCCGGTCACTGGCTCGTTGCTGGGGGACAGCGGCACGTTCGGCGCCGATGGCGGTTTCATCAAATCCATCGTGGTCGACGGCATCACCTACACCTATGACCCGAAAGCCAATAGCGGCCAGGGCTCGCTGACGCCAAGCGGCGGCACCAGCCACGGCACCTTCAACACGGTGAACAACACCCTGAGCATCGCCACCAACAACAGCGGCACGCTGGTGGTGAATCTGGACACCGGCGACTACAGCTACACCTCGCAAAAAACCACCACGACGGTGATCACCGAGAACATCGGCTTCACCCTCAGTGACAACGACGGCGACCTCGCCAGCTCCACGCTGACGGTGAAAGTGATCCCCAACTCGCCGCCCGTGGCGGTGGACGACCACATCATCACCAACGTGCTGTCGAGCAATGTCGTGGTGCCGGGCGAGTTGCTGCTGGCCAACGACACCGATCCGGACAACGACACCCTCAACGCCTCGCCAACCACTTTCAACACCGGTTGGGTGGCCAAGGGTGCGGACTTCACCGGCAGCGGTGCGATCAGCTTCACCGGCACCAGCAACACCGCCGCCAACCAGAATCTGGCTGATGTACGCAACTCCTTTGCGGCCAACACGGCGATGATGACGGCAGTGCTGGTGGTCAGCGGCTACCTCGGCGCGGTGACCAACGCCAATGCCAACGATGAAGACCTCATCACCGTCAAACTGAAACAAGGCGAGACCCTCAACCTCGACCACAACCTGGCGGCCGGCCACATCACCATGGAGTACTCGGTGAACGGCGGGGCGTTCGTCAGCATCGCCGATGGCGGCACCATCACCGCCAGCGCCGATGGCACATACCAGATCCACGTGACCAACATCACCAACACCAGCGGCAGCAACACCAACGCCGCGGAAAACTATCAACTGACCATGACGGTCAACTACGCCGGGGCCCACGACGTCACCCCGGACTTCCACGGCACCTACACCGCCAACGACAACCACGGTGGCAGCGACACCGCCAACGTGACCATCAGCTATCAGGACGGCCACACCCTCACCGGGACTTCCGGCGATGACGTGCTGGTGGCGGGCAGCGGCGACAACATCCTCAACGGTGGCGACGGCAATGACGTGCTCACCGCGGGCTCCGGCAACAACGAGCTGCATGGCGGCGCCGGCAACGACTTGCTCTACAGCGGCCCGGGCAACGACATCCTCGATGGCGGCACCGGTATCGATACGGTCAGCTACGCCCACGCGACGGCCGGGGTGACGGTCAACCTGAGCCTGCTCGGTGCGCAGAACACCATTGGCGCCGGCATCGACACCATCAGCAATGTCGAAAACCTAGTTGGCTCGAACTTCAACGACACCCTCACCGGCGACAACAATAACAACGTGATCAACGGCGGCCTGGGCAACGACATCCTCAACGGCGGCGGGGGCGATGACCTGCTGATCGGCGGGATGGGCAACAACACCCTGACCGGCGGGCCGGGCGCCGATACTTTCCAGTGGCTCAAGGGCAACAGCGGCCACGACACCGTCACCGACTTCACCCCCGGCACCGACAAGCTCGACCTGTCGCAACTGCTGCAAGGTGAAAACGGCACGGCGGCGTCACTGGATGACTACCTGCACTTCACCGTCACCGGCAGCGGCGCGTCGGTGGTCACCAGCATCGACGTCAGCGCCATGGCTGGCGCCACGCCGAACCAGACCATCGATCTGGCGGGCGTCAACCTGGCCAGCCACTACGGTGTAACGCCGGGGGCGGGTGGATTGATTGCCAGCGGGCACGACACGGCGACGATCATCAACGGGATGCTGAATGATCATTCGTTGAAGGTGGATACGGTGTAAGCCGGAGCTGAAACGACAAAACCCGCCGTCCCGGTTATACGGGACGGCGGGTTTTTTATGCCTAGCGAAATCTGTGGCGAGGGAGCTTGCTCCCGCTGGGTTGCGAAGCAGCCCCCAAAAGCTTTGCGAGCGCTTCGCACTCGAGCGGGAGCAAGCTCCCTCGCCACAATCGCTCACTTGCCTACAGGTTTGCGTCAGCCTTCAGTTCCAGATTATCCAGCACCCGATTTACCGCCAGTTCCGCCAGCATGATCAGTTGCCCGATACCCAGCAGCACATGCCGCTGCGGCGTATCGATCATCCCGGCAAAATCGCTGGCCATGGTTTTGGCCGAGGTCAGGGTTTCGCAGGCGTCGGCTAGCAGTTCTTCGCTGTCGATGTCGGGGGCGATGAGGTAGCGAGCGTTAGGTTTGAGCAGCGGTTTTCGGGGGAGGAGGGGATTGAGGTAGTGATCGAGGGCGCGTTCGGCGGCTTCGTGGAATTTCTTGGAGTCGAGGGTTTCGTAGGGCGAGGTTGAATCGGCTTCCGGCGGGTTTGGCGTAGGTTTGATCATTGTGAAGCTCCTTGAGAAATGGAGCCGTCATCCATCGCTGCTAAACGAATTAGGTGGCGGCTGAACGCGGGTTAGCAGACCAGGCTCAAGGATCCCGGCGCACCGAAGTGCCCCACGTCAGCCGCCATAACAAAACATTGGCGACACCAACGTGCCTTGAAGTTAACCGGGCTGCTAAACCCGATCGCTGTTTTTCAGCGACCGCCAAACAATAGAACCCGCCCCCAAGGCGCACAAGCCGGCGGATTCTGGCGGATGCGTAGGCAAAGGCGCAAGGTTGCGTGGCTTTGCGGACACAACCTTCAACACTCTTCAACAAGCCCGAGGGCTGAAGGTAAAACGGAAAAGTCCGCCCTCTCGATTAAAGAGAGGACGAGCTTGCATGAT
Organism: Pseudomonas sp. HS6; assembly: GCF_023375815.1. Classification (NCBI taxonomy): domain Bacteria; kingdom Pseudomonadati; phylum Pseudomonadota; class Gammaproteobacteria; order Pseudomonadales; family Pseudomonadaceae; genus Pseudomonas; species Pseudomonas sp. HS6. Next base: position 6,405,989 of record NZ_CP067412.1, read on the forward strand.
TGGGGTTGGTAAATAAATGCGTCCCCATTTTGTTCGTTTTTTTTCTCACAAACGTAGTCATTGAAGTCCTACGGTGTCCCCACCGTAATTGTCTGGAACGGTCTCCTCGACGCCCGTAGCCAAAACTAGTGCCTGATACTTGTTGCCAACTGTAGTACTTGACCAAAAACGGTGAACACTGATTATCGGCCAACGATTACCGTAGGCAGCATAGATCCCACGTAGCTCTACTATTGTTGGCAACCTCGTCCCCATGGATTCGGCTTTTGCCTTCATCACTCCCCAATTTCCAACCCCAACGTGCAAGCACTTATGAATAGCACCTGTTACAGATACGGTATAGCTCTTGGACTGATTGACGGCATCCCTGGCGGTGATGGTCGCGGTTCCACGGCCTCTAACCGTCACTAGCCCTGATTGGTCAACAACGACGACTGCTGGATTACTGGAGGAATAGGTATAACCCGGTACTCCTTCCGTGGCTGGATGATGCACCGATGTTCCAGAATCAAAAACTGGAAGAACATGCGGATGTGAAGGAACCAGATAGGTTGTGCCGTTTAGGGTCACTGGGTTTGTATTGAATCTCAGTGGCGGAATGGGCGAGATAACTCTGAAGCTGCGTCGATTAGAAAACTCACCGGTGCTGACAGCTCTGGCATTGATCGAGTGACTGCCCAAATCAACGGACAAGGTAGCGTCCCAGACTTGGCCGACTGCGGTGACCGTGTGTTTACCTGCGTCATTGTCATAGATTTGTACTTGGTGCCCAGAGGTGAAGCGCCCCTGTAATGTAATGATAGTGCTTGTGGTCTCGCCGTTTTCTCCTATTTCGCCGTTGTTATCTCTCAACGAGGTAAGGCTCAGCGCAATAGCCTCAACTACGGTCAACGTGCGCGGGTCTGATGTCTGCCCTGAACCGTATAGCGCTTGTGCCGTGAACGTGTGAGGTGCAAGCGTGCGGCCGGTGAGTGTGTGCCTCCATATGCCGGTAACGAGTTCGGCCGTTGGCTGGCCATCGGGTGTGGGGCCATCGAATATCTGGACTTTCTGGCCTGGGGCCGACGTGCCGATCAGCGTTACGTTGGTGTCGACGGTGAATTCACCAGGCAGGATTTCGACGCCTTTGGAGTCTTCTGCTCGGGTGATCACCGGTTTTACATCCGCGATAGCCTTGACCATGTAGGTCCGCACCGGGAAAGACACCGCGTCGGCTTCGATCGTGCTGCTTCCCAACGCAGCCTTGAATTCAATGGAAAACGATGAATCATGTTTTAGATTTTTGAATTCGTTCAAAAAAGTAGTAGAGAGACCAGAGTCGTAATATCCGTTGGTCACCCAGCCGCTATTGGTTACGGGTCCTGGTTGGGCCCAGAGCGCTTTTTCGTAAGGGCTGTCATCGCTGAGTGTCCCCCTGAACTTCAGCCATACATATTGCCTTAGGGCAATCAACGGCCAGCCAAGGGCGCGTAAGGTTGCCGATGACTTGATAGCATCCAGATCCAGCTCCTGCCCATCACCGTTATTGGCCGCCTGAAGAATCTTCGGCACGTTCGACAGATCCAGCACCAGCGACTGCACCGCCAGGGGACGGGTATCCGACGGCAGCGGTGCACCGCTGCCGCGTTTCACCGTGTAGCTGACCGTCACCGCTTTGTTCAGGTTGAAAGCCACCACACTGTTGGCCAGCGGAATTTCCTGCGCCCCGAGCACGGTGACGGTTTTTTCTGGCGCGGTGTGTGAGCCTCCCGCCGGCGTACCTGCCGCACCGGTGAAGGTGACAATGATTTTGTCACCGAGCAGCATGCCCACGTAGTCCACGATAGCGGTCAGGGCATCCTTCGCGGCATTGGGGATCAGACTGGTATCGTTCGGCGCTTCCTTGACTTTCGGGGCGGTAAGGTCCAGCGCCACCCCCACACTGAACGGCTTCACATCGGAATAGCTGGTGGGCCGCCCATCCGCCCATTTGATGGAATAGGACGCCTCGACCGTCCCGCCTTCATTACCCTTGATCAACTCAGCCTTGATGGTGAACGGCACCGGTTGGCCAGCGGTAAACGAGGACAATTTGACCGAGTCGCTGTCCGGCCCGGTTTTCGAGCCATTCCAGAAGTAGGTCACCTCGTCATCCTTGACCGTGTTCAGGTATTCCACGGTCAGCGTGGTGCCGGCCATATCTGCCGGTAATACGCCGTCCACCACGCCATCCACTTTCGGCTCCGGCAGCTCTTTCCTCGGCTCACCGACGTTCAGGCTCTCGGCGTGGATCGACTCGCGGATGGCGTGGGTGGCGTTGACACGGTTCATCGTCCCCAGCACCGCGTCCTCGATCAGCAACTGGTAATACAGTTCCAGTTTGCCCCCTTCGATCTGTTTCAGATGAAGGCCGGGGACGTTGATCAGCAAGGGCGCACCGGTCGTGATATCGCCTTGCGTAATCGGGCGCAGTGGCAGGTCGGGCAAGTAGGTGCTCAGGTCAGGCCGAGTGCCGAGCCAGAACAGCTTGATCGCCTGGCCGGCAGCAAAGGATTTGTCGAATGGAATCTCGATGCGGGCCTGTACCAGCTCCGGATTGAGGGCGCCCTGTGCTGCGTCGAGGGCGACCGGGGCCTGCAACCGTTGGATCTCGCCGATGACGTTGATGAACTGGGTCTTGGACAGCAGGTCAGCAGAGCCGTCTGCTTTTTTCAGGCGAAAGGACAAGCCGATCTGGGTCTTGGCCAGTTGCCGCAACGCGGCATTGGATATCTTGATTTCGGGGATGCTCGGCACGCTGACCAGCGGCGTGCCGGTGACCTCAATGTTGATCGGTGCCCCTTCAACCGGTGTGCCCTTGAGCCGGACGATGGGGATGTCACCGACCTTGAACTTGCTGCCGTCCACGGCAAGGATCTGCGCCGTGCCATCGGCATCCCCCAGTTTGTCGGCGTCCAGCACGTTGTTCAGCGTTTCCTTGCAGATCGGTGCGCCCAGTCTGTCGGCGTCGACCGCAACCACCACGCGCTGTTCGTAACTCCAGTCTTCGGCGCGGTTTTCGACAATGTCGTAGACCTCGTAGGCCACGGCGAGACCGGCCTCCCCGGAGTCCTCGGCACAGCGAATGTCCTGCTCGGTGACCTTAACAATAACCGGCACTTTGCCGTCGGCCTCATCCTGAGTCAGCGGTCCATAGAGCACGAACACACCGCCCCAGGTCACCTGAATCTCGTCGCCGGCCGCTGCGTTGGGGTAGGGTTGCGGCCCGTCGTCAGAGGGGCCGATCCGGATCGGCACACCGGCCGCGATGTTGTCCTTGTCGATGCCGCCCTCGAGAATTTCCCTGGGGATGGTCATTTTCAGCTTCGAGTGACCGGGGCCTTCGTCGCTGTCATGGCCACCGGGACGGGTGAGCTTGACCCGTACCTGCATCACTTCGGACGGTTCGGCCGTTCCGCCCTGTCGGGTGACGGCGTAGGCCAGTGTGGACGCGCCGTCAGTGAAGCGGGCGGCGGGCACAAACATCGACAGCGTGGTGTTGACATCATTGTCGTCGACGGTTTTGTTGAATACCGGTTGCCCGCCCAGGGAAATCACCAACTTGTCGCCCCGGCTCATGACCCCCCACGGCCCGGCCCGGCACAGCAAGCCCTGTCTGGGAAAGTTGTCCTGCACGGCCGCGATGTTGAGCCCCCAGACATCCGGCGCTTGCGACACGGGGCTGGTGCGCCCGGGAACGTCGAGCTCCTTGAGTACCAGCGGTGATGAGCCAGCGGGGCTTTTGCTATTGATAGCCATGGCGCGAACTCCAATCGAATGGCAGGACGATGGAGGCATTGAACGGCGCTGTGGCGGAGTTGGCTACTGTCAGAAATTACAGGTAAGCGTTGGTTTAAGACGAACGGTTTGAGCCGAACTCTGAAACGACAAAACCCGCCGTCCCGAGTGATCGGGGTTGCGGGTTTTTATGGTTGGGTCTGGTAAATAAATGCGTCCCCTTTTCCGGTTTATGCCGCTCTGCCGAATTGACTGCGACCCCAATCTCCGACGAGCGGTAGCAAAACCTGTAATTTCTGACAGTAGCCAGCGAATGTGCAACGCCGTTAAATCACGTCAGAGCAACGAATCCTGAACCTGCAGATAACGTGCAGATGTTCAGGAGGCGTGGCCATTTCGTGAGAGGGCGTCTGTAATGCCGGTGACTCAAAACCAGATCGACTCTGTAGATCCCGAACTGGAAAAACCCAGGGTTCCGATCATTCTGAAGGATGAGAACGGCGATGAAAGCCCCGATGGGCTGCTGCCGCGCAGTGCTTTAAGCGATGATCTGCAGGTGATTGTCCCCGACTGGATACCGCCCCCCTTCGCTGATCCTATCCCTTACATCATTACCATCAGTTGGGTGCTGGAGGGCGGCCCGTTCACTCCGGTGTACAAAGAGACATTCGATACGCCGGGTGAGAAGGTCTTGAAAGTCCCGCGGGACAAGCTGGCGCATGGCATTTACGCCTTGTCCTACGAGTTGAATTACGGTGGGAACAAGCAATATTCCTTTGATACTCGAGTGACGGTCGATCGGCTGCCCCCGGATGATGGGCAGAGCCCCAGAGCCCTGATATTGCTGAACGTTCCCGGTAACGTCATTACCGACGACTATCTCACGCGTTTTGGCGAGGTCAGGTTTCAAGTCCCGTTTTATGTGGATGCCAGGGCACGGGACCGTGCGATCTATTTCCTGACCGACAACGACAACCCGCCGGACTTAGAGCAGGAAATTCGCGAGCAAGCGTTCAGCCAGCAGGACATTGATCAGAGACTGCTGTTTATTACGATCTATGAAGCAGACATTCGGGCCAGAGGGCACGGCCCACGTTATTTTTATTACAGGCTGCGTGACTGGGCCGGCAACATCGGGCCGCGCTCCACGCTGTTGCCGGTGCTTGTCGATCTGAGACCCGGGCCCGGCAACCTCAAGCCGCCTCGTGTGCCTTTGTCGATCCGGGGATTGATCGACCGCGAGCATGCCCGCGAAGGGGCCACGAACCAGAAGGCTGTTACGGTTGAAATCGACCCTTATGACAATCCGGATGCTTCCGACAAACTTCTGATCCGGTGGAACGGTCATGATCTTGCACCGCTCGATGTCGATCCTGCGGCATTTCCACTCACCGCGACCGTGCCCTGGCCAACGCTGACGGCTGACGGGCTCGGGCCCATGGACGCGCATGTCGACTACCGCGTCAGCCGGGGCGGGATACCGACGCCGCCGTCACCTGAAACAACCGTGCCCTACAACTTTACAGTCGCGGGTCAAGACCATCCCGACGCACCTGCACTGTTGAACACCAGGCTGGCTAAGGTCGAGATTTACGGCGCCGTTTCCAAAGAGCTGAACAAGCTGCTGCCCGATGACTACGAATTGCCCGCCGAAGGTCAACTGGCGCTTCATGACAATCCCGTACCGGGGGAAAAAGTCTTTCTGTATTGGGGAGCCATCGGCACACCCGTCGCGGAGTATGAAGTTCAGCCCGGGGACACGGCAGGGAAGATCATTTTCTTCAGCATCCCCTGGGCGTTTATCGACCTGGACAAGGAAAACCCCGTACTACCCGTGCGCTACGTCACCGATAACGGTGTGAATCAGCAGTTGGCCCCGACGACCCTGGTGAACGTGGCAATCATCATCATCAGGAATCTGCCCGAGCCGACCTTCCCCGATGGCGGGCGGGAAGGGGTACTCAATTGCTGCGCCAACCCGCGGTTGTGGGTGCATGTAAAGGTCCATGTCAAAGGGAATGCCGAATTCGACAAGGACGACATTGTCGAGCTGCGTTGGCAAGGGTGTCTGGGCCCTAATGGAACTTCCCCTATTCCGGGCGTCGTGGACTCTTTCGAAACGACGCTGAGTTTTGATCAGGCACGCAATGGATTTGACGTGCTGGTGACCGACTATGAAAAGTTGATTGCGCCCATGGTCAATAACGGATCGGCGCTTTGTCGTTACTTTTTGAGAAAGAGTAATGGCGGGCGGGGAGAGTCGAGGCCGGATTTCGTGGTCATCAATAGAACCATGCCCAGCGGGGAAGTCTGTGGGCCGGATAAGGATCTTTGTGATCAGTGATTTCGCCGAAGGACAGGTGTTTCAGGAAGTTGGTGCGTGTAATAACTGCTGATGCGCACAGTCGTGCCAATGCAGTGTTTTTTGATTTGCGGTTGGTTCCAGGTGTTCTGACACGGGGCTGTAATTCCCTTTGTCATTTAATCAAGTCATTGAAAGGATGAACAAGATGAGCAATGTCATTAAGTTGACCCCGGTACAAAGTCGTGAGCGTTATTTGAGTATTCTCCGAAATGCACCGAAAGCGGACTTTGAGCCGCCTGTGCTGGATGATGACAATCCGCTGCTGCCTGATGAAAGTGACGATGATCCGAATCAATTGCCCAAACAGTATCAAGGGTTTGCATTGAAAGTGAATGTCCTCAGGTTCGACGGGGCTGACGATGATCCTTCTGTTGACGGGTTTATAAATCTGACTTGGGATGGCACTCAGCGAGGTCCCCGGTTTACATATAAAACCCCTCTCGATCCTGCACTTCTTGAAATTCCCATGGAGTTGCCGGCAGGTTTTACGAATGTTTCCGGGCCTCACACGTTGAGCTATGTGCTCAATCATGGAGGGAACTCGAAACCTATTCCGGATCTGCCCATCTATATCGACACTACGCCACCTGATGTCAGCGGTCTTGTTATTCTTCCTCCGGAGGTGGAGGCCAACGGGATTACCAAGCCTTATCTGGATGCCAACGGTTTTGTCCTGATTACCATGCCAACGGTCGCCGACAGAAAAATAGGGGACAAGTATGAATGTTTTTTTGGCTCGACATTTCCGACACCGGTACATGTAGGAGATTTTCCTGTTGTCGATCCTCTTGCTCCCGTTACCTTTAGACTGACGACCGCAATGGTCGGAACTGAAGAAGGTGTGAGAGCGATTTTTTACTATCGAACAGATCGAAAAGGAAATAGGAGCCAAAATTCGCCTTTCAAAGAAGTGAGCGTAACATTAACGGACCCTCCAGCGAATTTGGAGGATCCAAGTATTCCGCTGTTTGATAACGACACGGCACCGAAGAAGATTGACCTCGCCGACGCTCGGATGCGCCCAGGAGTAGGGATCGAAGCTGAGTACGACAATTTTGTGGACGGTGATGAACTTGAGGTCACCGTCGATGGCGTTGTAGTGCCAGCACAAAAAATCGCTGGCTTCCCTACTTATGTAGAGGTTCCTTATTCGTACTGGCATAACGGTGATCTCGGAGAAAAAACCATCGAGGTCAGCTATCGGATAAAACGTGGAACGATTCGGCATCCTGCCAGTACTCCCCCCAAAAACGACGCTGTACTAGTCGATCTGCGTCGGCCAGGGGACGGCGAAGGTCCAGATGATCCAAATCCCGATTTTCTTCCAGTCGATGTTCAAGGTGCGGGCGGCAATGCGGTAAACGTTTTGACGGAGCAGGACAAGGATCAGGATGTTGACGTAACAGCGGCCGCTTACCCGGGTATCAAGGATAAGGATATTGCCACTCTGATCTGGAACGGGGTTGAAGTAACAGACGCTGAAGGCGGTGTTCTTCAGTTGGATGGTACGGAGACTGGCCTGGATTGGACAATTGATTGGTCAGTTGTAGATGCTGGTGGGAACGGCACTGAAGTTCCAGTGACTTATAAGGTCACCAATCCTGATGTGAACGATAACGAAGAGCGCTCAATGCCACGGGATGTAGATGTGTTCATCAGACCGGGGAGTGTGCCTCAGGCAACCTTCCAACATCTCGATCCGGATTTTGGTTATTTGAATTGCCGTTCATTGCAAAGCCATCCAGTGCTTATAAAATGCATCGAGGTTTTTATTCCGGGCGGAGAGCCGCAACTGGAAGGTCAGAATTTGACTTTTACTTATCAGGGCTACAGTGATTCCGCTGGTAATACTGTGATACCGAATAATAAGGATGAAGTTACATATCAGCCGGGTTCTTCGGATGTGCAAAATGGTTTTACCATACGCTTTCCGTATCAGCAGTTTCTTAATACAGGAAATGCATGGGGGGCGGTGAGTTATAACGCCGTGATTGATGGGCGGCCTACACCGTCAGTGCGACACTTGGTCAGGGTGCTCATGAGGAATGGTGATACGACACCTTGTAGTATTTGAAAGAAAAAAACGGGAGGTTGTTGCCTCCCGTTTTTTTATAAAATCAGTGTCAGGGATTTTTCTTCCTTGTTTATCGGACTTGCCCTACATTTTTTTGTGAGGAATCCGATTAGTTTCCGCGCTCTATTTCTTTGCGCAAATGCATTTCGCACTCTTGCACAGGCATATCAGAGGTGGGTAAGTCATGAGAATATTTGGCGGGCGGCTTGAACGTCTTTCTGTAAAAAACGTGTTGAGCGTTCTGATGGTCATGCCAGCCATTTCCAGCGGCGGCATATTGGCAGCCACCATTGTCGATAACGCGACGCTGGATATCGATTCGACGACAACGCCGATCGATTATCTGGTGCGTAACAACGCAGTATTGAATGTCAATGGCGCCACCACCCAGTCAATTACCGTCCAATCCGGATCGACGCTGACCATCAATGGCGCCACGGTCGTCAGCAATCCCGGCGTCGAAGGCATTATGGTCACCAGCAGCCGAGGCACCATCAACCAGGCCAACGTGACCAGCGACGACATCGGTCTGGCCGTCAACCGTTCTTCGATTGCCGCTGGCGGCTCCACTGTGGATGTTTCCAACAGTCAAATTCGCGGTGACGTCTTTGGCGCACAGGTCACCGGGTTGAGCACTTTGTCGTTGGTCAATACGCAAGTGACTGGCGCGGGTACGAGCGGCATCGGCGTGAACATTCTGGGAGGGCAGGTGAATGCCTCCGCCGGGACACAGATCACCGGACAGACCACAGGCGTGCGCATGGTCAACGATACGGCCAATATCGGCGCTCGTGCGCTCACTCTGGATAACTCCACTGTTCAAGGCGTCAACGGTTCTGCGGTTCTGGTTGATCGCGGGACCAATGCCACCATCAACCTGTCGAACGGCGCCCGGCTGCTTGCCGGGAACAACAATCTGCTCGACGTCCAGGGCGCTTCCACCGCCGCCATGACCGTCGCCAACAGCGAGTTGCAGGGCAACATCAACATCGCCGGCAACAGCACCGGCAACCTGACCTTCGATCAAGGCCGGATGACTGGCGATGTGCTGGTCGAAAACGGCTCCACGGCCAACGTCACCCTGCAGAACAGTTCGCAGTTCACCGGCCGTCTCGACAAGGTCAACGGCGTGACCGTCAACAGTGGTTCGATCTGGACCCTGACGGGCAACGACACCGTAGGAACGCTCGCGATGAATGGTGGGACGGTTCGCTTTGGTGCGCAGGATGTGCCGAATACCTTCTACCAGTTGAACGTCGGTACGCTCGCCGGCTCGCCGGATGGTTCCAGTACGTTCGCCATGAAGGGCAACTTCGCTACGGGGCAGCATGACTTCCTCAATGTCACCGGAGTGGCGACCGGGAACTTCGGTTTGCTGGTGGCGGCGTCCGGCCTGGATGCGGTGAATCCACAGCAACTGACCCTGGTGCACACGGCTGCTGGCGATGCGCAATTTGCGCTGACGGGCGGGCGAGTGGATCTGGGTACCTGGTCCTATGACCTGGCCCAGCGACCGGGAGGAACGGGCGGCACTGAGTGGTTCCTCGATCCGACCACCCAGGTAATCAGTCCCGGCGCCAGTGCGGTGCTGGCCCTGTTCAACTCTCCGATCACCCTGTTGTACGGCGAAGCCAGTTCATTGCGCAGCCGCATGGGCGAGTTGCGGTTCAACGGTGGCCAACCGGGCGCCTGGGCACGCACCTATGGCAACCAGTACAACGTGTCCGAAAGTTCTGGTGTGGCGTACAAGCAGAACCAGCAAGGGCTTTCCCTCGGAGCCGATGCCCGGGTGAATGACAGCGATGTGCTGGTGGGCGTGATGGGGGGGTACAGTCAATCGGATCTGAGTCTTGAACATGGCACCTCGGGCACGGTCAAGAGTTACTACTTCGGGCCCTACGTGACGTGGATGGACCGCGACACCGGTTACTACGTTGACGGTGTGCTGAAATTCAACCGGTTCCAGAACGAGGCCAAGGTCAGTTTGAGCGACGGCACGCGTGCCAAGGGTGATTACGATAACTGGGGTGTCAGTGCATCGGCGGAGGTCGGTCGTCACATCAAGTTGAGCAACGATTATTTCATCGAGCCTTTCGCCCAGTTTTCGGCCGCGCAGATCCAGGGCAAACGCTTCAGCCTGGACAACGACATGCAGGCCGATGGTGATCGCACCCGCTCATTGCTGGGCAAGGCTGGCGCCACGTTCGGGCGCAATTTCGACATTGGCAACGGTGCTGTTGCACAACCTTATGTGCGCGCGGCCATTGCTCATGAGTTTGCGAACAACAATGAGGTGAAGGTCAACAACAACGTGTTCAACAACGACCTGTCGGGTTCACGGGCGGAGTTCGGTACGGGTGTGGCGGTGGCGTTGTCGGATAAATGGCAGGTGCATGTCGATCTGGATTACGCCAATGGCAAGCATATCGAACAGCCTTGGGGGGGGAATGTGGGGCTGCGGTATAGCTGGTAAGTCGCTGAGTCTTTTAAAAGTGCCTCATGAACAATGAGGCGCTTTTTGCGTTCTGCAATCGTAGCCGTTTTATCTTATGCCCACCCCGTTTGCGGTACCGTAATGTTGAACATGAGCTTCCGTTCCGGTGACGAGGTTTTTCATGTAATAACGGATTATGGGAAACGAGGCCGCCAGATCTGTTGACCAGTAATAATAATTCCCCATGGGCCAACGGCTTCCATAAAGGTTATGGATCTCCCTGAGTTCGCCCAGGGAGGGTAATCGAGCGCCGTTGTTGGCAGCATTGTTTCTCATGGTTGTCCAGGTTCCCTGTCCGACGCCGATACAATGGATGACGCCAGTCACGCTCACGGTGTAGCTCTTTGACTGGTTGGCTGCATCTGTGACGGTAATGGTTGCAGAACCGCGACCTCTGACCGTGACCAGTCCAGATGAGCGATCAACGAAAGCCACGCTCGTGTTGCTGGAGGTATAGATATAACCGGGCTGCCCCCCGGATGCTTGGTGATGCACTGAAGTTCCCGCACCGAAAGCCGGGAGGATTTCGGGATTGCCTGGAATCAGGTAGATCTTGCCGCTCAATGTCACCGGGCTGGTGTTGAAGTTCAGTGGAGGAATCGGCGAGATGACCCTGAACGTGCGCGCCCCCGAGAATTGCCCGGTGCTCACGGCCTTCGCCGTGATCGAGTGAGGGCCCAGCCCGACGCCCAGTGTTGTGTTCCAGGTAGCGCCTATGGCACGCACCGAGTGTTTGGGCGTGTTGTTGTCGTAGATTTGTACCTCGTGGTCGGGGGTGACATTACCTCGCAGTGTGACGGAGGTGCTTTTGGTTTCCGCACCGTTCTGCAGCTCGCTGATGCCATCGTGCACAGACGTGATCGTCACTGGGGTGTGGGCGGCAACATTGAAGTTGAACGGCTGACTTTCTACCGGATTAACGGGATAGAGCGCCTTTGCCGACAGGCTGTGTGACGTCACTCCCAACCCTGTGACAGTCGAGCGCCATTGCCGATCGGCACCGACAGTGACAGGCGGGCCGATAGCTGTGCCTTTGTTGTAAACCTGAATCTGTTCTTTGGGCGTCGCCTGTCCCAGCAGAGCAACCGTTGAATCATAGGTGGTTCCGTTCTGATTTACCGTCCCTCTGCTGTCGGTCACCGAGGTGATGCTCGGGGAAATGAAAGCGGCAACGGTGAACACCCTCGGTGGTGCAGATACAGGTTCGCTGCCGTACTCGGCTTTGGCCGTCAGACTGTAAGTTTTTAACGTCAGATTGCCGTAGGAATATTCCCAGTCGCCGCTTGGTTTGACATCTATCGTTTCTATCGGGGTGTTTCCATCTCTAAGCGTGATCTTTTCATTGGGACTGGCTTTGCCGTGCAGGGTGACGCTCTTGTAGTAGGTCGTCCCACCCGCTTCGATGTCGCCTTTGACATCGACCACGCGAGAAATGGTCGGTGTAACAGCTTGCTCGACGCGGAAAGGATAGGGCGGGCTCAGCTCTGGCTGAATGTCATAAAGCGCCTTGGCATTGAGTACGTAACTTTTTACCGTCAATCCGGAAAGTGTATGTCGCCAGATTCCGTTTGTGTCGACAGGGAGGTCGATGACTGGAGTCCCGCTTTGTTGAAGCTGAATCCGCTCGTTGGGTGTAGCGCTGCCTTCGATCGCGACACTGTTGTCGTAGGTGATGGAGTTGTGTGCGACCAGGCCTCTGGAGTCAATAACTTTGTTGATCTCCGGGGTTTCAGCGAACTTGACCTCGAAGGTTCTGGGATTGCTGGTCACTGGATCGGCGTCGTACAACGCCTTGGCGGTAATGCTGTAGGTTTTCTCGATCAAACCGCTGATGGTACGGGTCCATTCGCCTTTTGCATCCACGGACGCGGTGCCCAGGGATGTCGAAACTGCATCAAAAAGCTCAACCGTTTCATCGCGAGTTGCAGTGCCTTCGACGGTGACTTCCTTGTAACGGGTCTTTCCGCCTTCGGGGACATCGCCTCGGGCATCTGTCACACCAGTGATGACAGGCGTCACCCAGTCGTAACGGGTTCTGACCGTCAAGCTATATAGTGGGAAGCCGATGGCCTCATCTTCCTTCGTACTGCCGTCGAAGGCGACTTTGCAAACCACTGTTGCCTGTGTGGAGTGTCCCAGTTTCATCAACTCGGATCTGGGCAGGACTTCATTCAGTCCGCTGGCGACTTGCCCAAGAGTGATCTCGTCGCCATCGAGCATTCGGATGACGTAGTCGCCGCCCGCCGCTGTCTTGCCTTCCAGCCTCAGCCAGAGGCGTTGCTGGAGTGCAATGAACGACCATTTGAGTACAAGAGCTCTCGCATCCCCGCTGAACGTCATCAGATCGAGAACATCAGCCACTGCCAAGGGAACTTGAGGCCGGGGCCAGTCGTTTTCAGGGTCCGGGAAGTTGGAAACATATAAGTCCAGCGACTCTGAGGGAGTGGTGAAGCCATAGCGTGAAACGTCATAGCCGACGCTTACCCGTCGGGCGATGTTGGCGCCGATCACAGGGCTGCCTACACGAAACGTCACGGCTCCGCTTGCATGCCCCGGCAACTCGAGATCAAGTGACGTGCCGTCACCCGGAGTGCCGATCCATCTGAGTCTGATGGTATCCAGGTCCGGCTTCATGCTTTTATAACTGACGCGCACATCGACGCCGTTGAGGCCATCCCTGGGGTTCAATACATCGTCGGGGGCTTGAACCACTTTGGGTGAGGGCAGCTCGCCGACCAGTTCACCTATCAGAAGATCGAGCGTTGCAGAATGTTCGTAGCGCTGAGTGGAGGGGCGCCACAGCGTGTATCTCACCTTGACGTACTGCCCGATACTGCTCGTGACGTACTCCGCAGGCACTCGGAAACGCAGCGGTTTACCGGCGCTCAGCGAAGTGATGGGCACCCAGTCGCTGATGCTGCCCAATGGATGGGTCGCCTGCCAGTACCAGGTCACGATGTCGTCTTTTTGCGTCGGCGGATTCTCGATCCGTATGTGGACGACGTCGAAGACTTTGGAAGGATCGAGTACATCCGGATTTTTGTTGGCTTCCTCCACCTCGGGTCTTGGCAATGTCGCTGTGACGGCTTGCACCTTGACCAACAAATGCTCCGAATCACTGACGCCGTAGAGCTCCGGCTTGTCATTGGACACGGTGTACCAAAGATCGAGGCTGCCCTTGGCGAGCACGATGATGTGCTCTTTGTCGACGTAAACAGTGAAACCGCCTTCTTTTGCCTCATTGTCACTGACGGTGTGACTGTCTTCATGGACATAGGGCTGGCCGTTGGACTTTTTGCCCATCCAGTGCATGGCGACCAGATCGCCATTGGCAATGGTTGCGTACCTGATTCGCACCGTGGCGTAAGGTCGGTCCGACTCGAGTATGTCGCCCACCAACTCGTCAATCGTCGGAGCTTCCGGCATCGAAACGTCGCCCACCACGTCGGCGAATTCGCGTTTGGAGGATAACGGCGGACTTCCGTCTGCTTTCGTCAGCACGTAGGAGGCATCGGCCCGGCCCATGGCGATGGCGCGGACTTGCGCGTAAGGCACTGGGAAGTCCATGACACTCGGGATGTTCGCCACCGTTTTGGATTCCGTGTGAATCAACGGCTTGCCACTGAAGGGAGTGCCGATCCAGGTCATTTTCACCGAGTCGTTCAGCGCGAAATCCGAGCCCTGTATATGAACCTGGACCGTGACGTCCTTCTGGTTCAAGTCGATGATCGTGATGATGCCATTGACCGATTCCTTGATAATCGGGGCTGGCAGGCGCCAGGCGCCGGCGTCGACGGCGATCCCCGTGCGTTTGGAGTGCCGGGAAGACCAGTTCCAGACTTCGTCGTGAGGGTCGTACTTGATTTCCAGTGCCGCGCTGTCGCCACCGGCCAGAATGTCTTCCTGTTTTGCGACGATCACGATGGGATCCTTGCCCTCCGCCTGAGCTTGTGTGACGAAGTGCGGCGCCAGGGTATGGCTGCCCCAGCGCATCAGAATCGTGTCTCGCAGTGTGATTTCCGGGTAGGCACGGACGGTCAGCGGAACGCCTTTTTTCGCCCAGTCGGCGTCGATCACTCCCTGATCGATGATGTCCTGCGGCAGTTGCGCGATGTGCAGTTCGGAGTGCCCGTCCGGTAGATGAGGTTCCTTGTCTCGGCCCCCGGGGCTGGTGAGTTTGATCCGAAACAGTGACAACACAGAGGGATCGTCCGGCGCAGTTGCGCCGAAGCGGGTCAACTCATAAAAGCATTCATGCAGGCCGGGAGTGAACAGCGCTTTGGGCAGGTAAAAAAACAGATGCCTGTCTTTTTCCCCCGGTTCAACCATTCGGTTGAACACCGGAACGTCGTCCCAATAAACAACATTTTTATCCCCTTCCAGCATGTCGAGGTACGCCACAATTACGCACAACACGCCGCTGTCACTTTCCGATACCACCACAATATTGATCCCGCCATCGGCGTCCTCGATTGGCGTGACTGCACCGCTGATCTGCATGGGCCGAAGCGCCAGCGTGCCGGGTTTGTCGAGATCGGGAAATAGGAGCGGGCTGTGGGTGGGCATGACGAAACTCCTGAACGAGCACGCAATGGGATCGCAGACGGTTTTTTATTGAACCTGAGGAGGGGAGGGAGGGGTACTGTCAGATCTGACAGGTGAGCAGGGTTTTACGACCAGCGGTTGCTGAGCGCTCAGCGTTTGTGCAGGGTTTTCTGCCGCAGGATATAGATGGACACCAACACCGCGCTGGTCAACATGAACCCCCGTGCCCACACCAGCGGCACCAGGTAACACGAGAACAGAATGCTCGCCCACATCAGCCCGATCGCGTAGACCTTGCCCTTGAGCGGAATGCCGTTGCCATCGAGGTAGTCGCGGATCCATGGCCCGAGCCGCGGATGCTCGACCAGCCATTGATAGAAACGCGGGGAGCTGCGGGCGAAGCAGGCGGCTGCGAGCAGAAGGAAGGGAGTAGTGGGCAGAACAGGCAGGAAAATCCCGATCACCCCCAATGCCACGCTCAGCCAGCCGATGGCCAGCAGGATGTAGCGCAACATCAGGGGGCGGTTGCCTATGGGGTTGTCCATAGGCCGGATCTTAGTGGTGACGTGGCTTGAGGATCGCCGGTTTTTCGTCAGGCGCCTGGCACAGCAGGTACAGAGCGGTCAGGGCTTCCGGAATCTGCACGATCATGTCGTCCATCAGGTTGGCGTCTTTGGCGATGTCTTCAAACTCGGGCTGTTCGTCGAACAGACCCGAACCGACCATGATCGGCAGCAACATTTCGCTGACTTCTTCTTCGGCGGTTTCGAACCAGGCTGCTTCGCGCAGGAACACGCCTTCCATGAAGCCGATGCACCAGCCGCGCAGTTCGGAATCGTCCGGCTCGTCGCCCAGATCCAGTTCGCATGGCAGCTCGAATTCTTCATCGGAGGCCAGTTGGCGGGCGATATGGGCTTTCAGGCCGATCAGCGTGGCTTCGATCTCTTCGCGCTGGGCTTCGCTGCTGTAATGCGGCTCTTCGGCGAACAGGGCGTCGATCCACTCACGATCCGGCACCACGTCGGCGCAGATCGACAGCGCGGTCAGGTAACCGTGAGCGGCCACGTAGTCCAGCGCCTCTTCATGCAGTTCGTCGGCGTCGAGGAAGACTTGCAGGCGGGTTAGTTGCTCGGCGAAGGACATTAAAGGGCTACCTTGGGGGAATAAACAATGCGGGAATTCTAGGCCTTCTTGAGCCCTCAAGCCAGCCGCAAGGCACATTTGCGCCCACAAGCTTCTTATCGGCGGCACCCTTTGCCGGGGAGTGCTCGGGTATACTGCCGCGCTTTGCGATCCCTGCCGGTGTCGCGGCTGAATCTGTACGGCGTCATGCAATGCGCCCTTACGTTTTGTTTAAAGCAGCCTCGGCTGTCTTGAACCAGCCTCTGCAGGGATGTTTCGGTGGATTTTTGGAGTTTTTATGCTCGAACAGGCTCAACGCGTCCTCAAGGACATCTTCGGCTACGACAGTTTCCGTGGCCGTCAGGGTGCAATCATTGAGCGCGTGGCCAGTGGCGGCGATGCCCTTGTGCTGATGCCGACCGGCGGCGGCAAATCCCTGTGCTTTCAGGTGCCGGCGCTGCTGCGCGACGGCCTGGCGGTGGTGGTGTCGCCGCTGATCGCGCTGATGGACGATCAGGTCGCCACCCTCGAAGAGCTGGGCGTGGCCGCTGCCGCGTTGAACTCCACGTTGAGCGCCGAGCAGCAGCGAGACCTCGCCAACCGGATCAAGCGCGGCGAAGTGAAAATGCTCTATCTGGCGCCGGAGCGTCTGGTACAGCCGCGGATGCTGTCATTTCTGCAAGGCTTGAACATCGCTCTGTTCGCCATCGACGAAGCGCATTGCGTATCGCAATGGGGCCACGACTTCCGTCCGGAATACCTTCAACTGGGCCAGTTGGCGGAAATGTTCCCCGACGTACCGCGCATTGCCCTGACCGCCACCGCCGACAAGCGTACCCGCGAAGAAATCGTCACTCGCCTGCATTTGCAGAACGCCGAGCGTTTCCTGTCGAGCTTCGACCGGCCGAACATCTTCTATCGCATCGTGCCCAAGGAGCAGCCACGCAAGCAGTTGCTGGCGTTCCTCGCCGAGCGGCGCAGTGACGCCGGCATCGTCTATTGCCTGTCGCGCAAGAAGGTTGAAGAAGTCGCGGCGTTCCTCAGCGAGCAGGGCTTCCCGGCGCTGCCGTACCACGCCGGTTTGCCCAACGAATTGCGTGCTTTCAATCAGAAGCGCTTTCTGAACGAGGAAGGCCTGATCATGGTCGCCACCGTGGCGTTCGGCATGGGCATCGACAAGCCCAACGTGCGCTTTGTCGCTCACCTCGACCTGCCGAAATCCCTTGAAGCGTATTACCAGGAAACCGGACGTGGTGGCCGTGACGGTCTGCCGGCGGACGCGTGGATGGCCTACGGTCTGCAAGACGTGGTGATGCTCAAGCAGATGCTGCAGAACTCCGAAGGCGACGAGCGCCACAAGCGTCTGGAGCAACACAAGCTCGACGCGATGCTCTCGCTCTGCGAAGAAACGCGCTGCCGCCGTCAGGCGCTGCTGGCGTATTTCGACGAAGACATGCCCGAGCCGTGCGGGCACTGTGACAACTGCACCGACGGCGTGCAGACCTGGGACGCCACCGAGCCTGCACGTCAGGCGCTGTCGGCGATCTATCGCACCGGCCAGCGTTACGGCGTCGGCCATCTGGTGGACGTGCTGCTGGGCAAAGACAACGAAAAGGTCCGCAGCTTCGGCCATCAGCATCTGTCGGTATATGGCGTCGGCAAGGCGCTGGGGGAGAGCGAATGGCGCTCGCTGTTCCGCCAGTTGGTTGCTCGCGGTCTGGCGGATGTCGATCACGAAGGCTACGGCGGGTTGCGTCTGAGCGACACTTGCCGGCCGCTGCTCAAGGGTGAAGTGAGCCTGGAGCTGCGCCGCGACCTCAAGCCGCAAGTCACCGCCAAGAGCGGCAGCAAGAGCCCGGCCAGTCAATTGGTGCGCGGCGAAGAACGCGAACAGTGGGAAGCCCTGCGCGCTCTGCGGCGAAAACTGGCGGAAGAACACGGCGTGCCACCGTATGTCATCTTCCCCGATTCGACCCTGCTGGAAATGCTCCGCAGCCAGCCGACCTCGCTGGCGGAAATGGCCCAGGTCAGCGGCGTCGGCGCACGCAAGCTGGAGCGCTACGGCGAGGCCTTCCTCGAAGTGCTCGGTGGCGAGGCCGAGACACCGAAAGTGGTGGCCGACGTGCGTCACGAACTGATCACCCTGGCCCGTGCCGGGATGACGCCGCTGCAAATATCCGGGCAGTTGCAGTGCTCGGAAAAGAACGTCTACACCATGCTCGCCGAAGCCATCGGCAAACAGCAATTGTCGCTGGAGCAGGCGCTGGACTTACCGGAAGACCTGATGGGCGAAGTCCAGGATGCGTTCCTCGACGGTGAGGGCGAGTTGCCATCGGTCGCCGAAGTGGCCGAGCTGTTTGCCGGTCGTGTACCGGAAGGCGTGCTGTATTGCGTAAGGGCTGCGCTGCAATCTGAATTCGAGATGTAATTCGGCCTTTCCCCTCACCCCAGCCCTCTCCCCCAGGAGAGGGCGCCGACCGAGTTGTCTAGCGCTATACATCGACCTGAAATACCGGGTCGATTGTGGATTCAGATCAGAGCATTCAGGTCGGTGTATTTCTTGAATATTCCCGAATCGGTTCCCTCTCACTCCGGGCGCTCCGACGTTTCGGGAGGGTTGGGTGAGGGATCTTCTGATGTAACGATTCAGTACAAGTCCCCCCTTGCCTATAGCCAAATGTCATGCTTAGCTGACTAATAATTAGTTTTTCTCTATTTCTTCAGTCTAACCATGAGTGTTTTATGCCGTTAACCGATCAACACCGCTTTGGCATGCAACTGGCCCAGATGTCCCGTGGCTGGCGTGCCGAACTGGATCGCCGGCTGGCCGGTCTGGGCTTGTCCCAGGCGCGCTGGCTGGTGCTGCTGCATCTGGCGCGTTTCGAAGACGCCCCGACCCAACGGGAGCTGGCGCAAAGCGTCGGCGTCGAAGGGCCGACTCTTGCGCGTTTGCTCGACAGCCTGGAAGGCCAGGGCCTGGTGCAACGCCAGTCCGTGATGGAAGACCGCCGGGCGAAAAAAATCGTGCTGTGCGCACCGGCCCTGCCGCTGATCGAACAGATCGAAACCATCGCCACGCAACTGCGTCACGAGTTGTTCGAAGGCGTCGACGAGGCGGATTTGAAGGTGTGCATGCGGGTTCACGGGCACATTCTGGCCAATCTGGAAAAATCTTGAGGCATAACCCCGTGCCGTTTTTTTGAGAGATCGCGCTGGGCAGACTATAAGAACTACTGGGCAATATCGTGTTCGTACCGGATGTGCGAACCCATAGAAGTCGGTTTTGCTTATTTAAGGGATGCTCATGCTCGACAGTCGGCACGTGGTACTGCGTTGCGCCAACTCACTGCTGGTGGCCGGTGTTCTCACTTGGTCCACGGCGTCACTGGCGCTGGGGCTCGGTGACATCACCGTGCACTCGGCCCTCAATCAGCCGCTCAAGGCCGACATCGCACTGGTGGATGTCGCCGGGCTCAGCGAAAGCGAGCTCTCGGTCCGTCTGGCCACGGCGGAAGAATTCGGCCGTGCCGGGGTCGAGCGGGTGTTCTTCCTCAACGACCTCAAGTTCACCCCGATCCTGCGCGGCAATCGCAATATGATCCGGGTGACCTCGACCAAACCGGTCAACGAACCCTTCCTGAATTTTCTTGTGCAGCTCAATCAGCCGAACGGCCACTTGCTGCGCGAGTACACGGTGCTGATCGACCCTCCAGGTTCGCCGGACATTGTGCCGGCCACCGACGAGCCTGATGTCCGCGCGCAATCATCGGAATTTCCAACGCCTGAGGCACCGGCTGCCAGCACCCAAAACAAGCCTGCTGCACCGCCCGCAGCGCCAGTGCCGCAAACGGCTGCGACCAACGACGCGCAAGCCGAGCAGTTGGCCGCCAGCGTGTTGCAGAACCAGCAACTGCAGAAAACCATCGATGAGCTGAACGTTAAGCTGCAAGCGCAGGAGGTCCAGATCGCCGATGGCAAGAAACAGCTGGGTGATTTGCAGGCGCGTCTCGCAGAAATGCAACAGGCGCCGCCGGCTCCGGTAGTCCCAGTAGCTCCGGTACCGGTCCCGGCTCCGATCGCTGCACCGGTCGAGTCGCAGGAAGACTCCTTCAGTTGGCCGCTGCTTGGCGGTTTGCTGGTGTTGTTGGGCCTGTTGGGGGCGGTGTTTTATGTACGCCGCCGACGCCAGTCTGAAGCGAGTCTTGCAGGGCCTGCGGTGGTAGCACCCCAGCGAAGCGAGCCCGCGCTCAATGAATCCGAAGTTGTTCGTCCGAATGCGGTTCAGGAGGCCGTCGAGCACCGTGACGAACAAGCCGCGGGCGATGTGCTGGAGGCGGTCGGCATTTACCTGGCCTATGGACGGCTCGGCGAAGCGCTCGGTCTGCTGCGCGACGCCTTGCAAAAGGAACCGGAGCGCATCGATCTGGGTGTGCAAATGCTCGAGGTGCTGGGTCGACAAGGCGATCTGCCGGCCTATGACGAACAGGAAAGCCACTTGCGCCAGCTCGGTGTCGAAGAACAGCGGTTGCGCGACGTCCGCGCTCGATATCCGAAACTGGCCAGAACTGAACCTCTGGCCGCGGTGGCTCCGGCCATTGCCGCACTGCCCGTTGAACAAGCCACCCCCACAACACCGTTGGCCGAGGATGATTTCGAGCTGAACCTGGAGCAACTGTCGATGGATTCCAGTTGGGATCTGGAAGACAGTCGCCCGGCAACGGACACACCTTTGTCGGCTCCATCAGCACTCGGCTCCAGCCTGCAAGTGCTGCCACAGGATTTCGAGTTGCCGCAAACTGCCAACGATGATGCTACGACGGAACTGGAATGGATCGCCGAGCCGGAGATGCAGCCGATAGACGATGACTTCCTCAACGAATTTGGCGATCCCGGTCAGTCGTTGAAACTGGAACCGCTGGACCTGCAATTACCGGAAATCGAGTCGGGCCCGACCGAGGCGGCCAACGCCGGAAAACTCGAACAGGCCCAGACCTGCATCGACGATGGCGACCTCGACAGTGCGATCGCCTTGCTCAATGAGCTGCTGAAAGAGGGCGATGAGCCGCTCAGGCAAACCGCCCGAACCCTGTTGGCCGGGATTCGCTGATCCGGGTCAGAAGGTCTGCCCCAGGTTCAGATAAACCGCCTGTTCGTTGGCATCGTTCAGGCCATAGCTGAAATTCAGCGGCCCCAGCGGCGTATCAAAACCGATAAACACGCTGGCCGCATTGATGTAGCCGCTGTCGAATTCGTTGTCGTTGTTCCAGGCCCGGCCGCGTTCCAGCGAGCCGCCGGCATACAGTGGGAAATCCAGTGGCAGGTAAGCGCGGGGTGTCAGGCGGCGGTAAAACACCGCACGCATCAGGCTGACGTTCTGCCCGGAGATGGCATCTTCGCGGAAACCCGACAGCTGCCGGGCGCCGCCCAGCAGGAAGCTCGACGTCACCACATTGGCATCGTCCAGGGTGCGGCCGTAACGACCGCCCAGAATCAGCGTGTTCGGCCCGCTGCTCATGGCCTTGTCCAGTTTGAATTCCCACTGTCGATAGCGCGTGTCGGAACCCAGGCTCGGTTCGAATTGCATCAGGGTCAGGCTGACGTCCTTGCCGTCGTGGGGGAAGTACACGTTATCCAGTGAGTCGAACGAATATTTCAGTGCATAGAAGCCTTCGTTGAAGTGTTCGCTCGGCAGATTCTGGTCGCCGATCCGTACGTCAGCCTTGCCCCAGGCCTCGCCGACACCGAAGCGGATTTCGCCGTTGTTGCCGATCTGGCGGCCGACATTGAGGCCGAAGCCGTAGCGTTCGACGCGATACTGGGCGATCGGGTCGTTGTCGAGCACCGAGTCGACGTTCTGGGCTTCGAACGCCGCATACGGTGCGACGAAGTAGCGCGAACCGACGTCCAGTGGCTGATAGAACTCGGTATAGAGTTCCTGCTTGTCGCCGATCTGCGCTCGGGTCAGCCATTCGGCGCCGAGGCGGTTGATGCCGTTCATTCGGTAACTGGCGCCAAGGTTGAAGGCGCTGTCGCCGCGCATGTCGTCCGACAGGTTCAAGCCGACCCGCAAGTAATCGGTGCCGCTGCGCTTGCCCCGGGCGCTGATCACCAGCGTGTGTTCCTGGCCCTTGTGCACCACGCGGTACTGCACCTGTTCGAAGTAATCCAGGCCGTACAAGGTGCCCATGTCCGAGTGCAGGCGCCCGAGGTCCAGCGGCTCGCCGATGGGCTGGCGGATGTAGTAACGGATCACCTCGTCGCCGACTTTCGAGTCGTTCTCGACCCTGATCGCGGTGATGATCGGCGTGCGTTGGCCCGGTGCGCGGGCGGCGTTGAGCTCGGCGTCCTGAGACACTGCGGGTTTCAATCGCGCGAGGCGAGCGTCGAGGGCCTTGGCTGCTCGGTAGCCGGCATCGATCATTTCCTCGGCGCGACCGAAGTCGGTGGCGCCGAAACTGGCCAGCGGCGGCTGGATCAGTACGTCATTCGGGTGCAGCGCCGCCAGTTGCTCTTCGGAGTTGCGCCGGGTCATCAGGGTGATCGACTGGTTCAACACGTCGACCACGGTGGTCAGTTGCTTGCGGTTGCGCAGCGGGGTGCCGATGTCGACCACGATGGCCACGTCGACGCCCATTTCCCGGGCCACATCGAGGGGAATATTGTCGGTCATTCCACCGTCCACCAGCAGCCGGCCATCGAGTTCGACCGGGGCGAACACCGCCGGGATCGACATGCTGGCGCGAATCACCTGGGGCAGGTGGCCTTTGCGAAACACCACTTTTTCGCCGTTGGCGATGTCGGTGGCCACGGCGCGGAACGGGATCGGCAGCTTGTCGAAATCACGGGTGTCGCTGGTATGTGCCAAAAGACTTTCCAGTAGCAGCGACAGGTTCTGTCCCTGAATTACGCCCAGGGGCAGGCCGAGGCTGCCGTCGTCGCGAAAACTCAGTTTCTGCTTCACCAGAAAGTCGCGGTCATCCTGCTTGCGCCGAAACGGCACGTCTTCCCGGGGCGGGGCATCGGACAGGGCCTGCTGCCAGTCGATGCTCAGGGCGAGTTTTTCCAGTTCGTCGATTTTGTAGCCCGAGGCGTACAAGCCACCGACCACCGCGCCCATGCTGGTGCCGGCAATCGCGTCGATCTTGATGCCTTGCTTTTCCAGCGCCTTGAGTACGCCGATGTGCGCCAGACCACGGGCTGCACCACCAGACAGCACCAGGCCGACTTTCGGTCGCGGCGCTTCACTGGCATGAACGAACAATGGAAGGAAACCAAGCAATAGACAGATCAGCAGACGACGCATTGTGAGTCTCGGGGCAAGCGTTAAAGCCGGCTATTATAGCGGCGCCCTCTGGCTCAGGAGTTTCAACGATCATGACCGCCACAAAACCGGAAATCGTCATCACCTATTGCACGCAATGCCAGTGGCTGTTGCGCGCAGCGTGGCTGGCGCAGGAGTTGCTCAGTACTTTTGGCGACGACCTTGGCAAAGTGTCACTGGTGCCGGGCACCGGCGGGATTTTTCACATCAGTTGCAACGATGTGCAGATCTGGGAGCGCAAGGCCGACGGTGGTTTCCCCGAAGCCAAGGTGCTCAAGCAGCGTGTACGTGACCAGATCGACCCTGAGCGCGACCTCGGTCACAACGACCGCACTCAGTGAGACGCCGCCTCGGCCTCCACCGTTTTTTTGCTGGCGCTGCCTGACATCTGGCTCGACACCACAATGGCGACGATGATCAGCGCGCCGCCGAGCAGCATCCGCAGGGTCGGGTTTTCATCGAACAGCAGCCACGCAACGGTAATGCCGTAAACCGGCTCCATGGCGAACACCACCGCCGCGGTCCGCGCCTTGATCACCGCGAGACTGGCGACGAACAGGCTGTGGGCGACGCCGGTGCAGAACACGCCGAGCAGGGCGATCCACAACCAGTCGATGGCGCGCACTTCGCTCAGTTGCGGCGCTGCCACCGGTAGCAGACACAACGCCACCACCACGTTCTGACACAACGCCGCCTGCACCGCCGGGATACGCCCGGAACTGGCACGGTTGGTCAGCGACAGCAGGGAAAACAGCAGGCCGGAGAGGATAGCCCAGAGCAGTCCGGTGGTAGCGCCGCTGGCCAGGTCGAACGCCGGGGTCACCAGCACCAGACCGACACTGACCAGCGCCACCAGAATGATTTCGTTGGCGCGGATGCGTTCGCGGAAGATCAGCCCTTCGAGGATCACCGTGAAGGCCGGGAAACTGGCGAAACCGAGGGTGGCCACAGCGACACCGGCCACCTTCACGGCAATGAAGAAACTTACCCAGTGACCGGCCAGCAGCACGCCGCTTAAGGCCAGTCGTCGCCAGTCCACGGCTTGCAGTTTCTGCCAGCCGTGCTGGCTGGCGAAACGGGCGAAGAATGCCAGTGCAAGAACGGCGAAGGCGGCCCGTCCAAAGACGATGACTGCCGGCGTTGCGGCGGCGAGTTTGCCGAAGACGCCGGTCAGGCCGAACATCAATGCGCCGATATGCAGGGCGCCGAGGGCGGTACGGGGAGTCATTGCAGTCCTTTTTTCAAACACCATTTCAGGCACACATTGAAGCCTGTAGCGGCCGAAAAGTCTGTCGGCAGACTATCGACTTTTGTCGTCAGCCTCGCGTCGCAATTGTGTAGGAGAGGTGCCGAACTCACGCAGGACGGCGGCCGAAAAAGCACTTTGCGACCCGTAGCCGATGCGGCTGGCCACCTCGCCGATGGGGAGCGTGGTTTCCCGCAACAGCGTGACGGCCTTATGCAGTCGTCGACTGCGAATGTAATCCATGGGTGTCTGCCCGCATTCGGCGACGAACCGCGCATGCAATCGGGCGCTGGATAGTCCGGCGATGCGCGCCAGATCTGCGACTTGCAGCGGATAGGCCGCGTACTGCTCGATGTGCGCATCGAGTGCCGCATAGGGCAGGCGACGTGCGCAGAGCTCGGCTGGCTTCGCGTGGTTCAGGCTCGCCAGTAACAGCACCGCGCCCTGTTGCGCAATCAACGGATCGTCCACCGGACTGTTCGCCAGCCAATTGACCAGTTGACCTTGCCCGGCATCCAGCGACAGGCGCGCGGAGTGATCGAGCAGACGACGGCTGGCCTCAGCGTGATCGCCCAGCGAGCGCATCAGCCATTGCTCGTCCGGCACATCCAGTACCAGACAACGGCTGCCCTTGGGGCTGCCGCACGCGTGATGCGCGCCAGAGGGAATCACCACGAAGCTCTGCTGCAATACCTGACTGCCGTGCCCTTCGACTTCGAAATCCAGCGCGCCCGACAGGCCGAACACCAGTTGCGCGTGGTCGTGACTGTGGATGATCAGGTCGTGGGTGTAATGGCGCAGGGTCAGGATCGGTGGCATGGCGGTCTCCGGGCGAGCCGCCAGTCTACACCGGCGCAGGGGCGACGCGTTTGTCACACGACTGACGCACACCTGTCATGGTCGATTAACCGGGCGCGCGCACAGTGGCGAAAACATCGCAGAGGGTTGCCCATGACCAGCGCCGAGCTCGCCAGACCCAGCCGTAAACAAAGGGTTCGCACCTTGTGGATCTCCGACGTGCACCTGGGCACGCGGGATTGCCAGGCCGAGCATCTGTCGCAATTTCTCAAGGGCTATCACGCCGACAAGATTTATCTGGTTGGCGACATCATCGACGGCTGGAAACTGCGCGGCGGCATGTACTGGCCCCAGGCGCACACCAACGTGATCCGCCGCTTGCTGACCATGAGCAAGCGCGGCACTGAAGTGATCTACGTCACCGGCAATCATGACGAATTCCTGCGCCGTTATTCGAAGCTGATCCTGGGCAACATCCAGTTGGTCGACGAAGCAGTGCACGTCACGGCCGATGGCCGGCATCTGTTGGTGATCCACGGTGACCAGTTCGACGTGATCACCCGTTATCACCGTTGGCTGGCCTTTCTCGGCGACTCGGCCTACGAATTCACCCTGACCCTCAACCGCTGGCTCAATCACTGGCGGGCGAAATACGGTTACGGCTATTGGTCGCTGTCGGCCTATCTCAAGCACAAGGTGAAGACAGCGGTGAGCTTCATCAGCGACTTCGAAGAAGCCATCGCCCACGAATGTGTGAAGCGCGAGTTGCACGGGGTGGTCTGCGGGCACATTCACCACGCCGAGATCCGCAAGGTCGGCGAGGTGGATTACCTCAACTGCGGCGACTGGGTGGAGTCGTGCACGGCACTGATCGAGCACTGGGACGGCACGATCGAACTGTATCGCCTGGCGGATGCGCAGGCGCGAGAAGCAGAACTGAAAGCGGCCAAGGTTGCCGAGCTGGCTTAGAAAAGATGTGTGTCGGTTTGTTGGCCTCATCGCGGGCAAGCCCGCTCCCACAGATTTTTGGGGTGTACACAAAGGCCACTTACACCTTCGATCACTGTGGGAGCGGGCTTGCCCGCGATGAGGTCGGTACAGCCGACATCACATTCAGGCGGGGCTGTGTTCTTCCATCGCCGCTTTGTAGATGGAGTTCTTCGGCCGGGCGAACAGTCGTTCCATCATCGGTCCGAAGAAGCTCAGCGGCAGGGTGTCGTAGTCCGGGTCGAACGCCGCCGCATCGTATTTCGCGCAGAACTCCGCGGTCGCCTGATACTGCGGATGACCGCTGAACTGCTCGCGCAGGTGCCGATCCATGCCCAGGTGATGGAAGAAGTAGTACCCCTGGAAGATCCCGTGCTTTTCCACCATCCACAGGTTCTCGGCGCTGACAAACGGCTTGAGAATCGCGGCGGCGATGTCCGGGTGATTGTAGGAGCCAAGGGTGTCGCCGATGTCGTGGAGCAGGGCGCAGACCACGTATTCCTCGTCGCGCCCGTCGCGATGGGCGCGGGTGGCGGTTTGCAGCGAGTGGGTCAGGCGATCCACCGGGAACCCGCCGAAATCACCTTCGAGCAATTTCAGGTGCGCCATGATCCGGCCCGGCAATTGACGGGCGTAGGCGCTGAAATCCGCCGCGATGATCGCCCAGTCTTCCTGCGTGCCGTCCTTCATATGGGTGAAACGGGCATTGGCATTCATCGGCAATCCTCTTGGTCAGGGGTTCTAGAACGCCACGCGGCCCAGGATCATGTCGCGGTACATGATGAAATCCCCCAACAGGCTGTAGAGCGGATGCTGGAAAGTCGCCGGCCGGTTCTTCTCGAAAAAGAAGTGGCCGACCCAGGCGAAGCTATAACCGGCCAGCGGCAGGGCCAGCAACAGCAGCCAGGCGCCCTTGGCGATGGTCATCGCGAGAATGAAGATCACCAGCGTCGTCCCGATGAAGTGCAGGCGACGACAGGTGCTGTTGCTGTGTTCGCTGAGGTAATACGGATAGAACTCGGCGAAGCTGTTGAATTGCTTGATGGTTTCCACGACCGCGATCTCTGTGGTTATTGTTCTGATTGCAAGTTGTTCGGCGGGTAGCTTATTTGAGTCTAGAGTGATCATTGGCGTCGGCCAGTGACAATCGGCGCCACTTTACTATCCTTGGGAAATTGGCCGTAGTATGCGGCTCACCATGTCATCCAAGAAAAAACGCCATGAGCGAACGAACGACATCTGCAAGCTGGGCGATGGGGATTGTCAAAGCACTGGAAATGGACGGCCTGGATTGCCGGGTTCTGTTCAAACAGCTGGGGCTCGACTACGCGGCGCTGGAGGATCCGGATGCACGCTTCCCACAGGACTCCATGACCCGACTCTGGCAACGGGCGGTCGAACTGTCCGGCAATCCCGCCATAGGTCTGAACATGGGCAAGGTGGTGCGACCGGCTTCGTTCCACGTCGCAGGCTACGCGCTGATGTCCAGTAACACCCTGGCCGAAGGTTTTCAGCGACTGGTGCGTTATCAGCGGATCATTGCCGAAAGTGCCGACTTGAGTTTTCGCCTGCTCGACGAAGGTTATGCGCTGATTCTGACGGTGCACGGCGATCATTTGCCGCCGACCCGGCAGAGTGCCGAAGCCTCGCTGGCCTGCGCGCTGGCGCTGTGCGGCTGGCTGACCGGGCGCACGCTGCACCCGCGCAAAGTGCTGGTGCAGGGCGACGAACCCGCTGATCTTCAACCCTACAAACAAGCCTTCCATGCACCGCTGGTGTTCAACGCGCCGTATGACGCGCTGATCTTCGAACGCGCCGACATGGAAGCGCCGCTGCCCACCGCCAACGAAGCGATGGCGCTGCTGCACGACCGGTTTGCCGGGGAATATCTGGCGCGGTTTTCCGAAAGTCGTGTGACCCACAAGGCGCGTCAGGTGTTGTGCCGCTTGCTGCCGCAGGGCGAGCCCAAGCGCGATACGGTGGCGCAGACGCTGCACTTGTCGCAGCGCACCTTGCAACGCCGTTTGCAGGAGGAGGGCACCAGTTTTCAGCAGTTGCTCGATGACACCCGCCGAGAACTCGCCGAGCAATACCTGGCGCAGCCGAGCATGACCTTGCTGGAGATTGCCTATCTGCTGGGGTTTGCCGATCCGAGCAATTTCTTCCGTGCCTTCCGCCGCTGGTTCGACACCACGCCCGGCGATTACCGGGCGCGGTTGCTGGAGGCGCCAAACGCGATCAGTGACGCCAGAACGCCGGAATACACAGCACAAACACCGTAATGATCTCCAGTCGGCCGAGCAGCATGCCGAACGACAGAATCCACTTGGCCGCATCCGGCAGGCTGGCGAAGTTGCCGGCCGGGCCGATGGTTTCGCCCAGCCCCGGGCCGACGCCGGACACGGTGCTGGCGGCGCCGGTCAGCGCTGTCATCCAGTCCACGCCCAGCAGCGACAGCAACAGGGCGATCACGCAGATGGTGATCGCGAAGAAGAACGAGAACGTCAGGATCGACCGGACGATTTCTTCGTCGAGGCGATGACCGTTGTACTTCTGCTTGATCACCGCGCGCGGGTGAATCAACTGGTTAAGGTTGGCCTTGAGCAAAATGTAGGCGACCTGGAAACGGAAGATCTTGATCCCGCCCGCCGTCGAGCCGGAACAGCCGCCGACGAAGCCCAGATAGAAGAACAGCATCAGCGAGAAATTGCCCCACAGGCTGTAGTCGCCCAACGCAAATCCGGTGGTGGTGACCACCGACGTCACGTTCAGCGCCACATGGCGAAGGGCGTCCAGCCAATGCAGGTTGGTGGTCCACCAGTACCAGGTGCCGAGCACCAGCCAGGTCACCAACAACATGCCGAGCAAGCCCTGTACCTGTTGATCCTTGATCAGCGCCCGGCGGTTGCCGCGCAGCGTCGCCACGTACAGGGTGAACGGCAGGCTGCCGAGGATCATCACCACCACCGCCACCCAGTGCACCGCCGGTTGGGTCCACTTGGCCAGGGATTGGTCGGAGGTCGAGAAACCGCCGGTGGAGATCGCCGACATCGCGTGGTTGATCGCATCGAACGGGCTCATGCCCGCCCACCAGAACGCCAGGCTGCCGAGAATGGTGATGCCCACGTACGCCGCCACGATCAACCGCGCCACCATGTGCGAGCGGGGCATGACCTTTTCCGAGCGGTCCGAGGATTCGGTCTGGAACAGGCGCATGCCGCCGATCCGCAGCAGCGGTAGAATCGCCACCGCCATGCCGATGAAGCCGATACCGCCGAGCCAGTGCAGCAGCGAACGCCACATCAGGATACCCGGGGACATGGTGTCCAGCCCGCTGAGTACGGTCGAACCGGTGGCGGTGATGCCGGACATGCTTTCGAAGAACGAGTCTGTGTAACTGATGTGCTGGGTCAGCAAAAACGGCAGCGCGGCGAAAATGCACACCACCAGCCAACTGGTGACGGTCAGCAGGTACATGTCGCGGGGACGCAGGTGAATGTGTTCCGGGCGTCCGGGAATCACCAGCGCCAGGCCGGCGACGAAGGTGATCATGCTCGCCCAGAGGAACGACGGCAGATCGCCGGTGCGCTCGAAAATCACCAGGGTGGCCATAGGCACGACCATGGCGATGGCCAGGGTGATCAGGAAGATGCCGATGATGAAACCAATGATCCGTAAGGTCGGCAACGCCATGAAGTCCGCTCGGGCTGATGTGGGAAAGGCGCCATTCTACCTGCGGGGCAAGGCATGTAAACCGACGCGGCCGGATCACTTGCAGCTAGAATAGCCGGACATTTTTTTCAGGAGGTGGCCGATGCAGGCTCTCGACGCTTTGCTCAACCGTGTTTCCGTTCCACGACTGATCGATCCGGCCCCCACCGCCGAACAGCGCGAAGTGCTGTTCGCCGCCGCGACCCGTGCACCGGATCACGGCCATTTGCAGCCGTATCGCTTCCTGACCGTCGAAGGCGCGGCGCGTGAGCAGATGGGCGAGTTGCTGGCGCAAGCTGCGCAAATGCAGGAAGGCGAAGTCACCGAAGCGATGATCGACAAGGCGCGCAACGGTCCGCTGCGGGCGCCGTTGGTGGTCGTGGTCATCGCCAAGTTGCAGGATCACGTCAAATACCCGAAGGCCGAGCAATTGCTGGCCGCAGGCTGTGCGGCTCACGGGATTCTGCTGGCGGCTTACGCGCAGGGGATTGGCGCGGTGTGGCGTACGGGTGATCTGGCGTACTCGAAACATGTCGCCGAGGGTTTGGGGCTGACGGATGATGAAGAGGTGATTGCGTTTCTGTACCTTGGGACGCCGCAGAAGGAGCCGCGGGTGGCGGAGAAGGTTGATTTGGCGGAGTTTGTCAGTGCCTGGCCCGCAAAGGCTTAAAAGCGTTAAAAGCGCCCTCACCCTAACCCTCCCGAAACGTCGGACCGCCCGGAGGGAGAGGGGACTGACCGGGGGATGCTTCAGAGGTCCACCGACCTGAAAGAACTTGGCTGAATCCAGAATTCACTCGGCTCAAGTGCTTTGGCGGAATCCGAATTGACTTGGTTCAGGTGCTTTGGCCTCGGCTCAGGTGCTTTTGCAAAACCATAGTCGACTCGGTCATTCAGGTCGATGTATGACGTAAGACACCTCGGTCGGCTCCCTCGCCCCTCTGGGGAGAGGGCTGGGGAGAGGGGGGGGTCAGGGCTGCACCACAATCCCAGGCTCCAACGGCAACTCAAGACTCGCCACAAACCCACCCTGCGGATGATTCGCCAGCACCAGCGTCCCGCCATGTCGCTCCGCAGCCCGCCGGGCAATTGCCAATCCCAGGCCATGCCCAGCCGCAGTCTGCCCCGGCGCCCGATAAAACGGCTCACCCAACTGGCTCAAATGCTCCGCCTGCACCCCCGGCCCATGGTCGCGCACGCTGACCACGATCCGCTCGCCCTGACGTGAAGCCTGCATTTCAATCGACTGCCCCACCGGGTTGAAGCGCTGGGCATTGCGCAGCAGGTTGTCCACGGCGCGCTCGATCATGGTTGGCCATCCGGTCATTTTGAGCTGCGGCTCGGCTTCCAGGCGCACGGTCTGCTCGGGCGAGCCGAGTTGCGCGTCCTTTTGCAGAGTACCCAGCAGGGCATTCAAGTCCACGGCTTCGGCGCTGGCGTTGTCGGCATCGACCCGTGCCAGCACCAGAATTTCGCTGATCAGCGCTTCCAGCCGATCGCACTCGCGGGTCAGGCGTGGCCAGAGTTTTTCCCGTTCTTCCGGGCTCGCCCGTTCGGCCAATGCCAGCGCGATGCGTAGCCGTGCCAGCGGTGAACGCAACTCGTGGGACACGTCGCGCAGCAACTGGCGCTGACTGCCAATCAGGCTTTGCAGGCGTGCGCCCATGCGGTTGAAGTCGTTGGCCAGTACGCCGAACTCATCGCGGCGGTTGGCGAGTTTCGCCAGGCTGTTCTGCTGGTAGGTGGTCTGCCCCAGATCGTGCACCGCGCCGCGCAAACGGCTGAGCGGGCGGGTGATGGAGAAGGTCACCAGCAGGCTGAACAGGGTCAGCACCACCAATGCGATCCCCAGGGCGCTCAATGGCCAGAGCAGGCTTTCGCGGTGCCAGGCGTCGAGTTCCGGGTGCGGAATGCGGTAGATGAAGAGGTAGGTGTCGCCGCTTTTTTCGCTGGTGAATTCATCGGTCAGACGTCGCCATGGCAGGCGTCGGTCGTCGTTGTTCTGCCGTGCTTCGAAGGCGGCCGCGCGACGGGGGAAGGTGCCGCGCACCACCGGGTCGCCGCT
Organism: Pseudomonas sp. HS6; assembly: GCF_023375815.1. NCBI lineage: Bacteria > Pseudomonadati > Pseudomonadota > Gammaproteobacteria > Pseudomonadales > Pseudomonadaceae > Pseudomonas > Pseudomonas sp. HS6. The sequence continues at coordinate 6,438,473 of NZ_CP067412.1, forward strand.
CTCGTTCAGCACTTGCACGTCGATGTGGTATTGGCGTTTGCGTTGTTCGAGGATGTCCTGGGCAGCGTCTTCGCCCTGGGCTTCGTAGGTCTGCGTCCAGTCGGCGGCCAGGGTGTTGAGGCCCGGATGGCGGCTGAGGATCCACGCGTCCTGGTTGAGCATGTGCCCCAGCAGAATGGAAAGCCCTGCAACCAGAGCGATGGCCAGCCAGAAGCTTGCGAGAATACGCCAGAACAATGAACGCACAATGATTCCTCAGAACAATCGCAAATCCCTGTGGGAGCGAGCTTGCTCGCGATAGCGCAGTGTCAGACAGATCAGTCTTGTCTGATACACCGCTATCGCGAGCAAGCTCGCTCCCACATTGGATTGGGTAAAAAAAGACCCGACGGCGTGAACCGTCGGGTCATTACATTATTGCGCCTTTTGCGGCTGTTGCGCTTTCCAGGCCTTGAATTCAGCCCATTCGGCGCGACGCTCGGCCTGTTTCTTCTGGATTTCGTCGAATTTCTTCTGTTGATCCGGTTTCAGCGCGGCGCGGACATCGGATTCGGCTTTCTTGTGGTTGGCCGCCATCTCGTCCTTCATGGCTTTCTGGTCGGCTGGCGAGAGTTTCTCCAGGTATTTCTCGACCGTCTGCTTACGCTCGTGCATCTGCTCGCCCATGATCTTGCGGATCTGCTCGCGCTGTTCGCGGGACAGGTCCAGCTGGCTGTACGGGCCTTTGCCGTGCATGCCGTGCATCTGACCGCCGTGGCGCCAGCCACCGTCCGGCCCACCCATCGGGCCACCATCCTGCGGCACGGCCATGGCGACGGTTGGCAGAGCGGCAGCGAACATCAGAGCGATAAGAGTCTTGCGCATGGTGTATCTCCTTGTCTCGTTCCCGGTACGTTCCGGATGAGTTCAGATTACGGAGATCAAGGTCAGCGGCGGTCAGCGCTGCGTAAAGCTTGGGTAAAGACGCTTTGTCATCAAACTGACAAAGCGTCCGCTTGCGAGGGATTCAGAGGCTGTAATAGTAGCCACGGCTGCGCAGGGCGACGATGCGCGGGCGGCCGTCGGCGTGGGGGCCGATCTTCTTGCGCAGGTTGCTGACGTGCATGTCCAGGCTGCGGTCGTACAGGGTCAGCTTGCGGCCGAGGGCGATCTGCGCCAGTTCCTGTTTGTCCAGCGGCTCGCCCGGCTGCTTGAGCAGGGCTTCGAGCAGGCGGCTTTCGGAAACGGTGAGGGTGAATTCCTTTTCGTCGATACTGACCACGCCACGTACCGGGCTGAAACTCAAATCACCCAACTCAAGTTGGGTCGAGACGGCGGCCGGGTGACTGCGGCGCAAAACGGCGCGCAGGCGCGCGGTGAGCTCACGCGGGTCGCACGGTTTGGCCAGATAATCGTCGGCGCCCAGTTCCAGGCCGAGGATGCGATCCAGCGGCTCGCCGCGTGCAGAGAGCATCAGCACCGGCAGGTCGGGGTGGTCGTTGCGCAGTTGCTTGAGCAGTTCCAGACCGCTGCCATCAGGCAGCATCACGTCGAGCACTACGGCGGCGGGTGCGGTTTCGGCCAATGCCTTGCGGGCGCTCTGGCCGTCGTGGCAAGCACGGACCTGAAAGCCTTCCTGGCTCAGCCAACTGCTCAGGAGCTCACACAGCTCCTCGTCATCATCAATCAGTAACAGCTCGCTCATGACTCACTCAATTTAGCCATTGTCGACGTTTTCGACTTGCACCACTGGCAAAGATACCGCAGAGCAGGGCCAATAGCGCTACCCCGGCACCGGTGACGAACCATTGCTGCTGTTCGGTCAGCAGGCGCGGCAGCGGGCTGGCCTGGGCTTCCTTGAGTTGCAGCTTCAGGCGCTGGTTCTCTTGGCGCAACCGGGCAAGCTGGGCGCTTTCGCGGGTGTTGTCGGCATCTTGCAGTTGTTTGCTCAGTTCTTCCCGCTGCTGCTCGCTGGCCTTCAGGCGCTGCTGCAACTCGGTGATCTGGCTGCCGGCGCTCAACGAAAGCGGCGTGGAGTTGCCGCTTTCGGTGGTTTCTACACCATGGGCGGGCGCCACGATCGACAACGTGACCAACATCAGACACAACGGACCCTTGCGCATCGCGACTCCTGTTACCAAATGGATATTGGGCAGGTTGTCGGCCGGCAAACGAGAATAATGAGCGATTGAGAACGCGATGAACCGACAAGGTTCATCGCGTGGGGACACGGGCGGGGGAAAGTTACGGCAGGACTTGCTTGAACGGCTTCACGACAACATTGGCGTAGACGCCGGCGGCGATATACGGATCGGCATCGGCCCAGGCTTGCGCAGCGCTCAGGGAGTCGAATTCGGCGACGATCAGGCTGCCGGTGAAACCCGCAGCGCCCGGATCATTGCTGTCGACGGCCGGGTGCGGGCCGGCCAGGACGATGCGGCCTTCGCCCTTGAGCACTTGCAGGCGTTCAAGGTGGGCCGGGCGGGCGGCGAGGCGCGCGTCCAGGGAGTTGGCGACGTCGGTGGCAATGATTGCGTAGAGCATGTCAGTCCTCGGTTTTTGGTGTTGTGGTATCGGCGTCGTGCAGGTGACGGGACAGGTAGATGCCCTGAGCGACCAGGAACAGCACGGTCAAGCCCAGGCTGCCGAACACCTTGAAGTCCACCCAGAAGTCCTGGAAGGTGAACGCGACGAACAGGTTGGCGGCGCCGCAGAACAGGAAGAAGCCGATCCAGGCGATGTTCAGGCGCGTCCAGACCGGGTCCGGCAATGTCAGCGCGTGGCCCATGATGCGTTTGATCAGCAGGCGGTCACCGATGAAGTGGCTACCGATGAAGGCCAGGGCGAACATCCAGTTGACCACCGGGGCTTTCCATTTCAGGAAGGTCTCGCTGTGGAAGGCCAGGGTCAGGCTGCCGAACACGAGGCAGGCAATCAGGGTCAGCCACTGGCTCTTTTCCAGCTTGCGCTGCTTGATGAAGAGCGCGCCATAGACCACCAGGGAGCTGATGATCAGCACGGCGGTGGCGCTGTAAATGCCGCCAACCGTCAACTCATGACCGGCGACGTCGACGGTGCGTGGATCGAGTTTGTAGACGATGAAGAACAGCAGAAGCGGGATGAAATCGATGAATTGTTTCACAGTGAGAGCCAGAAGCTGGATGTGGCGGCATAATAACAAACATATGGGCGCGCGATAGCGCCAGCTGATTTGAGGTTACACATCCCCGTGAATGTTGATTTGCACTGCCACAGCACGGCCTCCGATGGCGCCCTGGCGCCTGCGGCACTGGTTGCGCGTGCGTTCGAGAACGGCGTGCGAGTCCTGGCCCTGACCGATCACGATACCCTTGAAGGCCTGGCTGAAGCGCGTATCGCGGCCACCGAACTGGGGATGCAACTGGTCAACGGCGTCGAACTGTCCTGCACCTGGGGCGGCGCGACCATTCATGTGCTGGGCTACGGTTTCGACGTCAATGCCGCACCGTTGGTCGAGGCGATTGCCAAGCTGCACGATGGCCGCTGGCTACGGTCTGAAGAAATAAGCCGCAAGCTCGCCCTCAAGGGCATGCCGAATGCGCTCGACGGCGCGCGGCAGATCCAGCAGGAACTGGGCGACAGCGGCAACGCGCCGGCCCGTCCGCATTTCGCCGACTGGATGGTGCGTGAAGGTTTTGTAAAGGATCGCGCCGAGGCATTCCGCAAATGGCTCGGCGCCGGCAAGCTGGGGGACGTCAAGCAACACTGGCCGACCCTCGAAGACACCGTCGGCACGCTGCGCGCCGCCGGGGCGTGGGTCAGTCTGGCGCATCCCTGGCACTACGATTTCACGCGCAGCAAGCGCCGAAAGCTGATTGCCGACTATATTCAAGCGGGCGGGCATGCGATCGAAGTGGTCAACGGTCATCAGCCTGCGGAACAGGTGGGCAGCCTCGCAATCCTTGCCCGTGAATTCGGTCTGCTGGTCAGCGCCGGCAGTGATTTCCATGGCCCTGGTGGCTGGTCCGAGATCGGCCAGTACCGGCCGGTGCCGGAGGACCTTCCACCCCTGTGGTGTCGGTTCAAACATGACACAGTTATTGCCGCCGTCTGAACAGGTAGAGAATGTGAGTCAATTTTTCCAGATCCATCCGGAAAACCCGCAAGCGCGCCTGATCAAACAGGCCGTGGAGATCATCCGCAAGGGCGGGGTGGTGATTTATCCCACGGACTCTTCCTACGCCATCGGTTGCCAGATGGGCGACAAGACGGCTGTGGAGCGCGTTCGCCGCTTGCGTCAGCTCGACGATAAGCACAACTTCGCGCTGATTTGCAGTGACCTGTCGCAGTTAGGCTTGTTCGCCAAGATCGACACCGGCACCTTCCGGATTCTGAAAGCGCATTTGCCGGGGCCTTACACCTTCATTCTCAACGCCACCCGCGAAGTGCCACGGCTGTTGCTGCATCCGAAGAAACGCACCATCGGCCTTCGCGTGCCGAGTCATCCGATTGCTTTGGCGCTGCTCGCCGAGCTGGGCGAGCCGCTGATGAGCGTGACCCTGATCATGCCTGGCGATGAAGACCCGCTGAGCGATCCGTACGAAATGCGCCAGTTGCTCGAGCATCAAGTGGACCTGATCATCGACGGCGGTTTCGGCGGCATCAAGGCCTCCACCGTTATCGACCTGACGGGCGATGATCCGGAAGTGGTCCGCGTCGGTTGCGGCGATCCGGCTCCGTTCATGGTCGAGGCCTGAATGTCAGCAGTGGAAACCGTTGATCCCCAGGCCGGTGCCCAGCAGGAACTGCCGTTTGCCATGGTCTATGGCCAGGCCGTCACGGAAATGCCGCTGGACCTGTACATTCCGCCGGACGCCCTGGAAGTCTTCCTCGAAGCCTTCGAAGGCCCGCTCGACCTGCTGCTGTACCTGATCCGCAAACAGAACATCAATATCCTCGACATCCCGGTGGCGGAAATCACCCGCCAGTACATGGGCTATGTCGAGTTGATGCAGTCGGTGCGCCTGGAACTGGCCGCCGAATACCTGGTGATGGCCGCGATGCTGGCCGAGATCAAGTCGCGGATGCTGTTGCCACGGGCCGAAACCGTCGAAGAAGAAGAGGACGACCCGCGCGCCGAACTGATCCGCCGCCTGCAGGAATACGAACGCTTCAAGGCGGCTGCCGAAGGCATCGACGGCCTGAGCCGGGTCGGTCGCGACGTGATCGTGCCCAAGCTCGACGCCCCGGAAGCCCGGGCGCGCAAGCTGCTGCCGGACGTGGCGCTGGAAGAAATATTGATGTCGATGGCTGAAGTGCTGCGCCGTGGCGACATGTTCGAAAGCCATCAGGTCAGCCGCGAGGCACTGTCCACCCGCGAACGCATGAGCGATGTGCTGGAACGGCTCAAGGGCGGCGGGTTTGTGCCGTTCGTCGAGCTGTTCACCGCCGAAGAAGGCCGGCTCGGTGTAGTGGTGACCTTCATGGCGATCCTTGAACTGGTCAAGGAATCCTTGGTCGAGCTGGTGCAGAATGAGCCGTTCGCCGCGATCCACGTGCGAGCCCGAGCCGAATAACGAGTCCCGATATGAACCTGAGTGAACCCCGCGAGCTGGCGCCCCTGCTTGAAGCCTTTCTGTTGGCCTCGGGAAAGCCGCAGACCCTTGAACGCCTGTACGAGCTGTTCGAGGAAGCTGAACGGCCGGAGCCGCCGGTCTTCAAGAAGGCCCTGACCCTGCTCGGAAAGTCCTGCGAGGGGCGGGCGTTCGAGCTCGTGGAGGTTGCCTCCGGCTATCGCCTGCAAATCCGCGAGAAGTTCGCACCGTGGGTCGGCCGTCTGTGGGAAGAACGCCCTCAGCGTTATTCCCGAGCCCTGCTGGAAACCATGGCGCTGATCGCCTATCGCCAGCCGATCACTCGCGGCGAGATCGAGGATGTGCGGGGCGTGGCGGTCAACACCAACATCGTCAAGACGCTGATGGAACGCGAGTGGATCCGCATCGTCGGCTACCGTGACGTGCCGGGCAAACCGGCGATGTTCGCCACCACCAAGCTGTTTCTCGATCACTTCAACCTCAAGAGCCTCGACGAGCTGCCACCATTGGCCGAGTTGCGCGAGATCGAGCCGGATCCGGTGCTCGACTTCGACGACGCCCCGGTGCCGCCGGGCTTGCAGGAACTGGCCGATGCCAGTGCCGAACCGGAAGAGCCGAAAGAGGAAACCAGTTTCCACACGCTGCTGCTGGAACTGGACAGCATGGAGGAGGGGATCAAGACCGACTTCGACGATTTGCTGCGTGATGTTGCGGATGGCGAGCCGATGCCGTCGGGGTTTGAGTCCGACCTGATTGAACCATCAGTCGATGTCGAGCCTGAGGCAGAGCCAGAGGACGATTTTGAACCTGAATCAGAATTTGAGCCTGAGTTTGAGCCCGAGCCTGAACCTGAGCAGGAAGACGATGTGCTCGGCGTGGCTGAAGCCCGGGAAAAACTGCTGGCCGCCGTCGCCCGCCTCGAACAACCCGCACCAGAACCTGAGGAAGAGCTGAGCGAAGAAGAAGCCGAAGCCCGCGCACTGGCCGAAGCCATCGAAGCCGAACGCCGCGAATTCGAAGATTGAGCTCAATGTTCCTGTTACCGAAGCACCCTGTGGGAGCGGGCTTGCCCGCGAAGGCGCCCGAGCAGTCAAAGATGATGTTGAATGTACCGGCCTCATCGCGGGCAAGCCCGCACCCACAGGTTTATGTGCTGTTCTGGAGTATTTGATGAGCGCGACCAAAGACCCTTGCATCACTCTCTGCAAGTTCAATGACGACATCTGCCTCGGCTGTGGTCGCAGCAAGCGCGAGATCAGGGCCTGGAAGAAGCTCGACAAGGACGACAAGCGCACGGTGCTGGCCGAAGCCGCGTTGCGCCTGATCAAACTGGGTGCCACCGGTCGGCGGAAAAAGAAATAACCTTGTCCTGATCGACTAGTCTCTGATGCGCGAACCAACACATCCGCGTATGATTCGCGACCCTTCGGCGATCCCTTCGCCCGAAAACCCAGATTTCAACGCTTCGGCAGGCTCAATCCTGAGCCGCTGAACAGACCACACCGGGAGGTGCCCAGATGAGTGACAACCAGAAAGACGACCAGGAAATCGGCCCAGCAGGCGAAAAACTGCAGAAAGTCCTCGCCCGTATCGGCGTCGGCTCGCGCCGTGACGTGGAAGCGTGGATCAGCCAGGGCCGGATCAAGGTCAATGGCAAAGACGCCACCCTCGGCCTGCGCGTCGACATGCACGATGCAATCACCATTGATGGCAAAGTCATCAAGCGTGAAGAGGCCGCCGAGTCGGTCCGCCGCGTGATCATGTACAACAAGCCCGATGGCGAGATCTGCACCCGTGACGACCCGGAAGGCCGTCCGACCGTGTTCGACAAGTTGCCGCGTCCGAAAGAGGGTCGCTGGATCAACATCGGTCGCCTCGACATCAATACTACCGGTCTGCTGATGTTCACCACCGACGGTGAGTTGGCCAACCGCCTGATGCACCCGTCCTACGAGATGGACCGTGAGTACGCGGTGCGTGTTCGTGGTGAAGTCGATGACGAGATGATCGAGCGCCTGAAGGCCGGCGTTGTGCTGGAAGACGGTCCGGCGCGTTTCACCGACATCAAACAGGCACCGGGTGGCGAAGGCTTCAACCACTGGTATCACTGCGTGGTGATGGAAGGTCGCAACCGTGAAGTGCGTCGTCTGTGGGAATCCCAGGGTCTGGTAGTCAGCCGTCTGAAGCGCGTGCGTTTCGGTCCGGTGTTCCTCAACTCCGACCTGCCGATGGGCCGCTGGCGCGAAATGAGCCAGTACGAAGTCGATATTCTGAGTGCGGAAGTCGGCCTGACCCCGGTGGCCATGCCGCAACTGAACGCCAAGAGCAAAGACAAGCTTGACCGCATGCAGCGCAAGTCGTCGCGCCCGATGGCCCGTACCGAGCGCGTACGTACCCTGCGTCCGGCCACCGGCGCACCTGCCGCCGCTGGCGCGCGTCCGGGCCGCGAGCCGCAGATCGAAGGCGAGCGTCCAGGTCGCAAGCCAGCGCAGCGTGATGGCGAGCGCGCTCCGCGCCCGGCCAATGGCCGCACCGAGCGTAGCGAACGTGGTGCTCCAGCCGGTCGCGGTACGCCGGTGGCGGATCGTCCAGTCGACACCAAGCGCCCGGCCAAGCCTGCGCCGAAGCGTCCTGGCATCAAACTGGCTGACGATGACAAACCGTCGGGCAAGCGTCGTGGCGCCCCGGCCGGTTCCGGCCAGCGTCCGGGTTTCGGTCGCAAGAAGCCTGAATGATCGTTTTCAGCGCTGAATGAAAAAACGCCAACCTTCGAGTTGGCGTTTTTTTTTGGGGATTTTTTATTTCTTTTTTTTAGCGGTTTTTTCTTATTTGAAAACAAAAAACCTGAAGTGCTTTCAGATAGTTAGCGAGCTAACAGCCATCGGCAGACCCCATCTCGATTCGTCTGCTGTGGAAACTTTACGTTACGCGCTGTCATTAAATATTTACGGAAAAAGCCCCGGAGTCCCGTGGATTGTGCGTCTTTGCAAGGCTGTAAGGAAAACCTGCCGAAGGCCTGCCGATATGGGCCGGCGCAGGGCTCTGGCGTGCTTGTTTCAGGCTCGTTTGAGAGGTGAGATGCGCCCCATGCCTGTCGTGCAGGTGCATAACAAGAAGGAGGCGCAATGAACGCCGATATCCATTTTCACTTCTCTACGTGGGACGGATTTTCCATCGTCCACGCCGATGGCCTGCAAAGGCCTGACTCAATTTTTGCAGCCGCCCGAGCCTCTCGGGGCGGACACACGCAATCCCGGCAACCGACACGCTGATCCAGCGGGGTCTGGCAGCAGGGGGTTAGCGGTGTACAATGCGCCGCGTTTTAACTGTGACCCTCTGCGTAATCGCGCATACCTCAAGGCTATCCGCCTTGTTCACTCCGTCGCGTCACGAGCGTGTCGGGTTCGATTTCGTCACAGATAAAAACAAACAGGTGACGCATGACCGTTGTAAAAAAGCTGAATTCCTGGTGCCTGCGCTGGGGTTTGATCAAGGTTGGTTGAAATCGCAACCTTGCAGCAACGTCTACTGAACATCATCAAACCTTGCGTGAGACCTTTTTCATGAGTGGACAAAACTCGCAATCAGGCGAGCTGAAACGCGGCCTGAAAAATCGCCACATTCAACTGATCGCCCTTGGTGGCGCGATCGGTACCGGATTGTTCCTCGGCTCGGCCGGGGTGCTGAAATCCGCCGGCCCGTCGATGATCCTCGGCTATGCCATTTGCGGCTTCATCGCTTTCATGATCATGCGCCAGCTCGGCGAGATGATCGTCGAAGAGCCGGTGGCCGGCTCCTTCAGCCACTTTGCCCACAAGTACTGGGGCGGTTTCGCCGGTTTCCTGTCGGGCTGGAACTGCTGGATTCTGTACATCCTGGTGGGCATGTCGGAGCTGACTGCGGTCGGCAAGTACATCCACTACTGGGCGCCGGAGATCCCGAGCTGGGTCACTGCGGCGGCCTTCTTCGTGCTGATCAACGCGATCAACCTGGCCAACGTCAAAGTCTTCGGTGAAGCAGAGTTCTGGTTCGCGATCATCAAGGTCGTGGCGATTGTCGGCATGATTGCCCTGGGCAGCTATCTGCTGGTCAGCGGCCATGGCGGCCCGCAGGCGTCGGTCAGCAACCTGTGGTCCCACGGCGGCTTCTTCCCGAACGGCGTCAGCGGTCTGGTGATGGCCATGGCGATCATCATGTTCTCCTTCGGCGGTCTGGAAATGCTCGGTTTCACCGCAGCCGAAGCCGACAAGCCGAAAACCGTGATCCCGAAAGCGATCAACCAGGTGATCTACCGGATCCTGATTTTCTACATCGGCGCACTGGTGATCCTTCTGTCGCTGACCCCATGGGACAGCCTGCTGGAAACCCTCAACGCGTCGGGCGATTCCTACAGCGGTAGCCCGTTCGTACAGGTGTTCTCGATGCTAGGCAGCAGCACTGCCGCGCACATCCTCAACTTCGTGGTGTTGACCGCTGCGTTGTCGGTGTACAACAGCGGCACCTACTGCAACAGCCGCATGTTGTTGGGCATGGCTGAGCAGGGCGATGCGCCGAAAGGTCTGGCGAAGATCGACAAGCGCGGCGTGCCGGTGCGTTCGATCCTGGCCTCGGCGGCGGTCACGCTGGTGGCCGTGCTGCTCAACTACCTGATCCCGCAACACGCGCTGGAACTGCTGATGTCGCTGGTGGTTGCAACGCTGGTGATCAACTGGGCGATGATCAGCTTCTCGCACTTTAAGTTCCGCCAGCACATGAACAAGACTAACCAGAAGCCGCTGTTCAAGGCGCTGTGGTACCCGTACGGCAACTACATCTGCCTGGCGTTCGTGGCGTTCATTCTGGGCGTGATGCTGCTGATCCCGGGCATCCAGATCTCGGTGTACGCGATTCCGGTGTGGGTCGTGTTCATGTGGGTCTGCTACGTGATCAAGAACAAGCGTGGTGCGCAGCAGGCTTTGTCTGCGGCAGGCGCTTCCAAGTAAGCGACGCTGCAGAAACAACAAACCCGGCCAAGTGCCGGGTTTTTTGTTCTTTCGCGGTATCCTGCATGCTCTGAATACGGACGCTTTTCCATGCTGGTGATTTCCAACAACGTGCATCTGCCGGATGCCGAGATCGAACTGACGTACATCCGCGCCCAGGGCGCCGGTGGGCAGAACGTCAACAAGGTCTCCAGCGCCGTGCACCTGCGCTTCGACATTCCGGCCTCGTCCTTGCCCGAGTTCTACAAGGAGCGGCTGCTGGCGCTGCGCGACAGTCGCATCACCAGTGACGGTGTGCTGATCATCAAGGCCCAGCAATACCGTACGCAGGAGCAGAATCGCGCCGATGCACTGGAGCGTCTGACCGAGCTGATCCTCAGCGCCACCAAGATCGAGAAGAAACGCCGGCCGACCAAGCCGACGCTGGGCTCGAAGAAGCGTCGGCTGGAATCGAAGACCAAGCGTGGCAGCATCAAGGCGGGCCGCGGCAAGGTGGATTTCTAGTCTTCGCGGTACTTCGAGGTGTGGCGGTACAGATAGACGCTCAACGCCAGGCCGCTCAGCGCGGCGATCGCGGCGAACAGAAAGATCGAAGCAAAACCGAAGCCCGCCGCAATCGCCCCGGCCAGCGGGCCAGTGATCCCCAGCGACAAATCGATAAACAACGAATAGGCGCCGACCGCCGCTCCACGGCTGGAGGCTGGTACCAGGTTCACCGCTTCAACGCCCAACGCCGGGAACACCAGCGAGAAGCCGAAACCACTCAGCGCCGCGCCCGCCAATGCCCAGTGCGCGTCCGGCGCCAGCCACAGCAACAGCAGGCCCAGTGTTTCCACCGACAGGCAGGCAATCGCCACGCGAAAGCCGCCGAGACGGTTGATCAGGTTGCCGAACAGCAGTCGCGCGCCGATGAAGCTGGCACCGAACAGGCTCAGGCACAGCACCGCGTTATCCCAATGCTGGGTGGCGTAATACAGGGTGATGAAGGTGGCGATGGTGCCGAAACCGATCGAGCCCAGCGCCAGTCCGCAGCCGTGGGGAAAGACGCGCCCCAGCACGTGTATGAACGGCAAGCGCTCGCCAGCGACGATCGGCGCGGCGGTTTTCGGCCAGGCCAGCAGCAGGCCCAGCGCTGCAAGCAACAGAATGCTCACGCCCATGCTCCAGAGGCCGAAACGGCTGACCAGCCACACGCCAAGCGGCGCGCCGATCGCCAGCGCGCCGTAACTGGCGATGCCGTTCCATGAGATGACTTTGGCCGTATTGGCCGCGCCGACGCGGCCAATGCCCCAACCAATCGATCCTGAGCCGACGAGACTTTCCGCGCTGCCGAGCACCAGACGGCCGACGAACAGGCTGATCAGGCTGAGCATCGGCAGGTTGGGTGTCCACGCCGAAATCAGCATGAACACACCGCTCAAGCCGCAGCCGGCCAGACCAATCATCACCGCACGTTTGCTGCCCTGGTTATCGATGATCTTGCCGGCATACGGACGGCTGAGCAGGGTGGCGAGGTATTGCACGCTGATCACCAGGCCGGCGATGACCGCGCCGAAGCCCAGGTCGCTATGCACATAGCCAGGCAGCACCGCCAGCGGAATGCCGATATTCAGGTAGCCGATGAAGGTGAACAGGACGATGGAAACGACTTGCAGCGTGACCGCCAGGGGGCGCCGAGATTCTGGCATAGAGAGCGACATGGGGAACGATCCACGGGAAGAGCAGAATAGATAGGCTGCTCATGATACCGGCGTGGACGAATCTGCGGCGGGGAAAAGTAAAACTATTTGGCCGGGGCGACCAGTTGCGTGGTGACCAGTGCAGCGAGGGCGTTTTCTTCGCTACCGAAACGGGCGAGCAGGGCGGCTTGTTTCTCGGGCGAGAGGCGGCTCCAGATCTCGATCATCTTCTCGGTGGCGCCGATGAGGATCTCAGCCTGTTGTTCGTTGAAGGATTCGTCAGTCATGGCGGGCTCGGGTTTCAGGCAGTGTGGAAAGCGCATGTTAGCGCTTTCCACACGGTCTGTACGGCGGGTCTTACTTACTCTTTGCTGTCGGCCGGACGGCTTTCGGCGGCTTCTTTCGGCTCGGGCTGTTGGGCACCGGCTTGTTGCGTGGTCGTCTGCTCAGGTACGTGCAGGCTTGGGAAGGGGAGATTGGGAATCTCGTGCATGGTTGCGCTCCTCGCTAAGTCTGTTGATAGATCTGGTAGATCCGCGCTTTCAGAAAGCCAGCGAAGGATACAGCAGTAAAAATGACAAACAGATTTTTAATTCCGCTTGTTGCGACGGGCGGGATTGTCTAGACAAGTGCGACAGGGTGCCGCAGGGCAAATGCGGGAGCGGCGGTGTGTCCGCCGCCCCTGACATTTGTTTATTTGCAGACGCTAGCGATCGCTTCAGCCAGCAGATCCAGGCGTGTCGCATCGATCCCGGCGACGTTGGCCCGGCCCGAGCTGACCATGTACACGCTGTGATGCTCACGCAGGTTTTTCACTTGTTCCGGCGACAGGCCGGTGTAGGAGAACATCCCGCGTTGCACGCCAATGTGTGCAAAGCGCTCGCGTAGGCCGTGCGGTTCCAGTGCTTCGACCAAACCGCTGCGCAGCTGGGCGATGCGCAGGCGCATGGCTTCCACTTCGTCGGCCCAGCGGCGTTTCAGCTCCGGGTCGGCGAGGATCGTGGCGACCACCGCCGCGCCGTGATCCGGTGGCGTCGACCACAGGTTGCGGGCGATGTGGGCCAGTTGGCTGCGGATGTCGATGAGCTTGTCAGCGGTTTTCGCGCAGACGATCAGCGCACCGGTGCGGTCGCGGTACAAGCCGAAGTTCTTCGAGCAGGAACTGGTGATCAGCAGCTCAGGCAACTCGGCGGCGAACAGCCGGGTTGACCATGCATCCTGCTCCAGGCCGTCGCCGAAGCCCTGGTAGGCGAAGTCGATCAGCGGCAGCAGATTGCGGCTGCGCACCACGTCCAGCACCCGGTGCCAGTCATCGTGGCTCAGGTCGAAACCGGTCGGGTTGTGGCAGCACGCGTGCAGCAGCACCACATCACCTTTCGGCACTTCGTTGAGTACAGCGAGCATGGCGTCGACGTCGAGGCGGTTGTCGCTGCCGACGTACGGGTAATGACTGATCTTGACCCCGGCTGCCGCGAAAATCGTTTCGTGGATCGGCCAGGTCGGGTTGCTCAGCCACACGCCTTTGCCCGGCAGGCACTGCGCGATAAAGTCCGCCGCCAGACGCAGGGCGCCCGTGCCGCCCGGGGTCTGGGTGGCGCCGGCACGCTGCTGGGCGATCAGCGCCGAATCGGCACCAAGCACCAGCTCATTGATGACCTTGCCGAACAACGGATTGCCGTGGCCGCCGATGTAGGTCTTGGTGTCCTGGCTCTCGACCAGACGCGCCTCGGCGATTTTCACTGCTTCGGGAATCGGCGTCAGGCCCTGGGCATCCTTGTAGACGCCCACGCCGAGGTCGAACTTGCGCGGGTTGGAATCCTGCGCGTAGGCCTCCATCAGGCCGAGAATCGGGTCGCCGGGCACCCGGCCGATGGCGTCGAAGTGCATTACTTGCGTCCTTCTGCGGTCTTGGCCACTTCGTCAGTGCGCGCGGCCATGATGAAGTCGTTGCGGTGCAGGCCTTTGATCGAGTGGCTCCACCAGGTCACGGTGACTTTGCCCCACTCGGTCAGCAGGCCCGGGTGGTGACCTTCGGCCTCGGAGATCTCGCCGACGGCGTTGGTGAAGGCCAGGGCGTGCTTGAAATTCTTGAACAGGAAGACTTTTTCCAGCTGCATGATGCTGTCACGCACTTCGATGTTCCAGTCAGGGATCTGCTTGATCAGGATCGGCAGTTCTTCATCGCTGACTTGTGGGGCATCGGCACGGCACGCTTCGCAATGGGCTTGGTTCAAAGTGGACATGGTTTGATTCCTGAGATCGGATGTCTTTTTTATAAGAGCTGTTACGGTCGTCAATGTCTTCACGCTAAACCAAAGCCGCGACGACTGACAGACTCACTTGTCAGTAAAAGCTACGGTTCACGCGGCTTTTGGTTTCGGCGGAAATTTTGGCGCATGCAGACCCAGCAGCATGCCTTGCTTGACCATGCCCATGATGTCTTCGTGGGCGAGGTCGAACAGACGCTTGAGGTTCGGCAGGACAAAGTACAGCGGTTGCAGGATGTCGATGCGATACGGCGTGCGCATCGCTTCCAGCGGATCGAAGGCCTGATGTTCAGGTTCGTCCGACAGCGAGTAAACGGTTTCTTTTGGTGAGGACAGAATGCCGCCGCCGTAGATGCGTTTGCCCTGCGGGGTGTCGACCAGGCCGAACTCGATGGTCATCCAGTACAGACGCGCCAGATAAACGCGTTCTTCCTTGGTCGCTTGCAGGCCGAGCTTACCGTAGGTGTGGGTGAATTCGGCGAACCACGGGTTGGTCAGCAGCGGGCAGTGACCAAAGATCTCGTGGAAAATATCCGGCTCTTGCAGGTAGTCCAGTTCTTCACGGGTGCGAATGAACGTGGCCACCGGAAACTGCTTGCTGGCGAGCAATTCGAAAAAGGTCTGGAACGGAATCAGCGCCGGGACGCGGGCGACCTGCCAACCGGTGGTCTCGCCGAGCACCTTGTTGATCTCGCCCAGTTGCGGGATGCGGTCGTGGGGCAGACCGAGTTTTTCGATACCGTCCAGGTATTCCTGGCACGCCCGACCCTCGATCACTTTCAACTGGCGGGTGATCAGCGTGTTCCACACCGCGTGTTCTTCGGCGGGGTAGTCGATAAAACCTTGCGCATCGGGCTCGCGGGCCACGTATTGCGTCTGCTTCATACTGCTCTCCTGCGAGGGGAATTCGTTCTTGTTATGTCCTGCTATGGACTGAGAAATACCCCAGAGCGTGCCGTGTTGCAGCAGGTTGATGACCGGTCGAGTAGGAAAAGTCTCTTTAAATCGTAAAATTATCGTTACGCTTTGTGCGATAAGTCGTGATTACGGTGATTGGCGGGTTTGAAATGACCGGTGTCTGTCACATAATCTTGACGACTATCTTGCGGGCGGCAGAGAAAAATCCGCCCCTTTACCTGTTTCGGGCCTTTATATGCGTATCAAAGTCCACTGCCAGAACCGCATCGGCATCCTGCGCGACATCCTCAATCTGCTGGTGGAGTACGGGATCAACGTCGCCCGCGGCGAGGTCGGCGGTGAGCACGGCAACGCGATCTATCTGCATTGCCCGAACCTGATCAATCTGCAGTTCCAGGCGTTGCGGCCCAAATTCGAAGCCATCGCCGGGGTGTTCGGCGTCAAGCGGGTAGGGCTGATGCCTAGCGAGCGCCGGCACATGGAGCTGAATGCGTTGCTCGGTGCGCTGGAGTTTCCGGTGCTGTCGATCGACATGGGCGGCTCGATTGTTGCCGCCAACCGAGCGGCGGCGCAGTTGCTCGGGGTGCGGGTGGACGAAGTGCCGGGGATTCCGCTGTCGCGTTACGCCGAAGATTTCGACTTGCCGGAACTGGTGCGCGCCAACAAGTCGCGAATCAACGGCATGCGGGTCAAGGTCAAGGGCGACATCTTTCTCGCCGACATCGCCCCGCTGCAATCGGAGCACGATGACAGCGAAGCCATGGCCGGTGCCGTGCTGACGCTGCACCGGGCGGATCGGGTCGGTGAGCGAATCTATAACGTGCGCAAGCAGGAATTGCGTGGCTTCGACAGCATCTTCCAAAGCTCAAAAGTCATGGCGGCAGTGGTGCGTGAAGCCCGGCGCATGGCGCCGCTCGATGCGCCTCTTCTGATTGAAGGCGAAACCGGCACCGGTAAAGAGTTGCTGGCTCGGGCCTGTCACCTGGCGAGCCCCCGTGGTCAGTCACCATTGATGGCGCTCAACTGCGCGGGGCTGCCGGAGTCGATGGCCGAGACCGAGTTGTTCGGCTACGGCCCCGGTGCCTTTGAGGGTGCACGGGCCGAAGGCAAGCTCGGGCTGCTGGAGCTGACGGCGGGGGGCACGCTGTTCCTCGATGGCGTCGGTGAAATGAGCCCGCGCTTGCAGGTGAAATTGCTGCGCTTCCTGCAGGACGGTTGCTTCCGTCGTGTGGGCAGTGATGAAGAGGTTTACCTGGATGTGCGCGTGATCTGTGCCACCCAGGTCGACCTGTCCGAGTTGTGCGCCCGTGGCGAGTTTCGCCAGGACTTGTACCATCGCTTAAACGTGCTTTCGTTGCACATTCCGCCACTGCGCGAATGCCTCGACGGTTTGACACCGCTGGTGGAGCACTTCCTCGATCAGGCCAGTCGGCAGATCGGTTGTCCGTTGCCGAAACTGGCGCCGGCGGCGATGGATCGGCTCAGTCATTACCATTGGCCGGGCAACGTGCGACAACTGGAGAACGTGCTGTTCCAGGCGGTTTCGCTGTGTGATGGCGGGACGGTTAAGGCCGAGCATATTCGTCTGCCAGACTATGGCGTGCGTCAGCCGCTTGGCGATTTCTCGCTGGAGGGCGGGCTCGACGAGATTGTCGGGCGCTTCGAGAAAGCGGTGCTTGAGAGCCTGTATTCCGAGCACCCGAGCAGCCGGCAACTGGGCAAGCGGCTGGGCGTCTCGCACACCACGATTGCCAACAAATTGCGTGAGTACGAAGTCGGCAAGAGCGAGTCTTAGCCGGTATTGCATCGCTTCTGATGGCCTCATCGCGAGCAGGCTCGCTCCCACAGTAAAGCTTCATTTGACGGCTGACCTTGTGGGAGCGAGCTTGCTCGCGAAGGCGACCCTACAGACAGCGACGAGGTAATGCCTTGCCACATGGCGGCATTCCACCGCCGGTTTTTCGACTTCGATACATTTCCCCCAACCCTGCCAAACCCCTCAAGTCCTTTGTTTATCGGGTCCTCGACCGCCAGAAAAAAGTTGGTCTGCAAATTGCTTGTGGCTCAGCAGTACAGCGGTGGGCGGCAAACGTCCGGCATGCAGAGGAAAGAGTGTGGACAAGTACCTTTATGTGGCAATGACCGGCGCCAGCCAGAACGCACTGGCGCAAAAGGCTCATGCCAACAACCTGGCGAACATCTCCACCAATGGTTTTCAGCGCGACCTGGAGCAGGCGCGTTCGATGCCGGTGTTCGGTGACAGCTTTCCGGCGCGTGCGTTTGCCATGAGCGAACGGCCCGCCACCGACTTCACCGCAGGCTCCTTGGTGGAGACCGGTCGCGACCTCGATGTCGCCGTGACCGGCAACGGTTTCATTGCCGTGCAGAACCCCAACGGCGGCGAAAGCTACGTGCGCACCGGCAGCCTCAATATCGACGCCCTGGGCGTGCTGCGTGCCGGCAACGGCATGCCGGTCATGGGCAATGGCGGGCCGATTGCCGTACCGCCGCAGCAGCAGGTGGAAGTCGGTGAAGACGGCACCATCAGTATTCGTGCGATGGGCGAAGGCCCGCGCGTCATGGCCGAAGTCGACCGGATCAAGCTGGTCAATCCGGACATCAAGAACATGAACAAGGGCCTGGACGGTTCGATCTACACCAAGGACGGCCAGCCTGCGCCGGCCGATGCCAACGTCAAACTGGTGTCGGGTTTCCTGGAGTCGAGCAACGTCAATGCCGTGGAAGAGATGACCTCGGTGCTGGCCCTGGCCAAGCAGTTCGAGTTGCACGTCAAGATGATGAATACCGCCAAAGACGACGACCAGGCCATGGCTCGGGTCTTGCAGATCAGCTAATTATCAGAACGTCGCGCCGTAAAACAGGCGCACGAGGAGAATCGAATGCTTCCGGCTCTATGGGTTGCCAAAACAGGTCTGTCCGCCCAGGACACCAACCTGACCACCATTTCCAACAACCTGGCGAACGTGTCGACCACGGGTTTCAAACGTGACCGCGCCGAGTTTCAGGACCTGCTGTATCAGATCAAGCGTCAGCCAGGCGCCCAGTCGACCCAGGACAGCGAGCTGCCGTCGGGTCTGCAAGTGGGTACCGGTGTGCGCATCGTCGGCACCCAGAAGAACTTCACCGCCGGTAGCCTGCAAACCACCGAGCAGCCGCTGGACATGGCCCTCGACGGCCGTGGTTTCTTCCAGATCCTGCAACCGGACGGCACCACGTCTTACACCCGTGACGGTACTTTCCACCTCGACTCCAATGGCCAGATCGTCAACGCCAGCGGCTTCGCTCTGGAACCGGCCATTGTCATTCCGAACAATGCCCAGACCTTCACTGTCGGCCGTGACGGCACCGTGTCGATCACCGTGGCCGGCAATGCTGCCTCGCAAGTGATCGGCAACCTGCAAACCGCCGACTTCATCAACCCGGCCGGTCTGCAAGCCGTGGGCAACAACCTGTTCCTGGAAACCGCCGCTTCCGGCGCGCCGCAAATCGGCACTCCGGGCCTGAACGGTTTCGGCACCACCCTGCAGAACACTCTGGAAACCTCCAACGTCAGCACCGTGGAAGAGATGGTCAACATGATCACCACTCAGCGCGCTTACGAGATGAACTCCAAGGTGATCTCCACCGCCGACCAGATGCTCTCGTTCGTAACGCAGAATCTGTAATCAAGTCTATGAGGCGGCCATGAGGCCGCCTGCAACACCGTGAGGTAAGGGTCATGAAACGCTTCGTATCTGTTCTGGCATTGGGTGGGGTGGTCTCGCTCGCGGGCTGCGTCGCTCCGACGCCCAAGCCCAATGACCCTTACTACGCCCCGGTGTTGCCGCGGACGCCGTTGCCGTCGGCCGCCAACAACGGCTCGATCTATCAGGCCGGTTTCGAGCAGAACCTGTACAGCGACCGCAAGGCGTTCCGGGTCGGTGACATTATCACCATCACCCTGAACGAGAAGACTCAGGCCAGCAAGAACGCCAACTCGCAAGTGGCCAAGAACAGCAAGACCGGCATCGGCCTGACTTCGCTTTTCGGCGGCAGTGGCACCACCAACAACCCGTTGGGCGGTAACGATCTGAGCCTGGACGTCGGCTACAGCGGCGACCGCGCGACCAAGGGTGACAGCAAGGCGGCCCAGGGCAACACCCTGACCGGCTCGATCACCGTGACCGTCGCCGACGTGTTGCCCAACGGCATCATCGCCGTGCGCGGCGAGAAGTGGATGACCCTCAACACCGGTGATGAACTGGTGCGGATCGCCGGCCTCGTACGCGCCGATGACATCGCCACCGACAACACCGTGTCGTCGACCCGGGTCGCCGATGCGCGCATCACCTACTCGGGCACCGGTTCGTTCGCCGATGCGAGTCAGCCAGGCTGGTTCGACCGTTTCTTCCTCAGCCCGCTGTTCCCTTTCTAGGTGGCTAAGTTGAATTTCAGAAGCCTCATGGTGGCCGCGTTTTTGTTGTCGGCGGCCTTCAATGCACAAGCCGAAAGGTTGAAGGACATCGCCAGCATCTCTGGCGTACGTTCCAACCAGTTGATCGGGTATGGCCTGGTGGTTGGGCTTAACGGCACCGGCGACCAGACGACGCAAACCCCGTTCACCCTGCAGACCTTCAATAACATGCTCTCGCAGTTCGGTATCAAGGTGCCGCCGGGATCGGGCAACGTGCAGTTGAAAAACGTTGCGGCCGTGTCGATCAGTGCCGATCTGCCGGCGTTCGCCAAACCGGGTCAGCAGGTCGACATCACCGTTTCGTCCATCGGTAACTCCAAGAGCCTGCGCGGCGGCACCCTGTTGCTGACCCCGCTCAAGGGTATCGACGGCAACGTCTACGCCATCGCTCAGGGCAACCTGGTGGTCGGCGGTTTCGACGCCGAAGGTCGTGACGGTTCGAAGATCACCGTCAACGTTCCGTCGGCCGGTCGCATCCCGGGCGGTGCGTCGGTGGAGCGTTCGGTGCCGAGCGGTTTCAACCAGGGCAACAGCCTGACGCTGAACCTCAACCGTTCCGACTTCACCACCGCCAAGCGCATCGTCGACAAGATCAACGACATGCTCGGCCCTGGCGTCGCCCAGGCCATCGACGGCGGTTCGATCCGCGTCACCGCGCCGCTCGATCCGAGCCAGCGTGTCGACTACCTGTCGATCCTGGAAAACCTCGAAGTCGACCCGGGTCAGGCGGTGGCGAAAGTCATCATCAACTCGCGTACCGGCACCATCGTCATCGGCCAGAACGTGAAGGTTTCGCCGGCCGCCGTGACCCACGGCAGCCTGACCGTGACCATTACCGAAGACCCGATCGTCAGCCAGCCGGGCCCGCTGTCCAATGGTCAGACGGCCGTTGTGCCGCGCTCGCGCGTGAATGCTCAGCAGGAAGCCAAACCGATGTTCAAGTTCGGCCCGGGCACCACCCTCGACGAAATCGTCCGTGCGGTGAACCAGGTCGGCGCAGCACCGGGTGACCTGATGGCCATTCTCGAAGCACTGAAACAGGCTGGCGCATTGCAAGCCGACCTGATCGTGATCTGAGGACGGCACTCATGGATATGCGCAAAAGCGGTCTCGTCAGCAGCAGCGATTCGGGTTCGTACTCCGACCTCAATCGTCTGAATCAGCTCAAGGTCGGCGACAAGAACAGCGATGGGAACATGCGCAAGGTGGCGCAGGAATTCGAATCGCTGTTCCTTGGTGAAATGCTCAAGTCGATGCGTTCGGCCACTGAAGCGCTGGGCCAGGACAATCCGCTCAACACGCCGGCAGCCAAGCAGTATCAGGAAATGTACGACCAGCAACTGGCGGTTTCCCTGTCCCGTGAGGGCGGTGGTATCGGGCTGGCCGACGTGCTGATGAAGCAGATGTCGAAGAACAAGCCGATGGCGCCGGGCGAGGCTGCGGCCGCGTCCGCCGCCAAGCAGCAAGAGGCTCTGGCCAAGGCTGCTGCAGTGCCCACGCCAATTGCCGCCGGCACCGTGGCCACCAACGGCCCGCTGTCGCGCCTCAATGGCGAACGTCCGTTGTGGGCTTCGCGTTCGGTGCATGCGCCGAATACCCAGCTGGCCCATCGCAATGACATGGAAATGATCAACCAGCGTCGTCTGGCGCTGCCGCCGAAACTGGCTGACCGCTTGCTTGCAGGCCTGGTGCCTTCGGCCACGCCGACGGCCGCCACTCAATTGCCACAACGTGCCACGACTACCGCTGCCACCGGTTCCGGCCCGCTGTACAACGGCGACTGGCTGGCCCGTGCCGAGGCCGATAAAGCCTCTGGCGGACAGATGCAGATTTACGGTCGCGCCATGGCACAGATTCCGCTGGCGCCGGCAAAGAAGGCGTTCAGCAACGCCGACGAATTCGTCAACACCATGCTGCCGATGGCCAAAGAGGCGGCGGCGCGCATTGGCGTCGATCCGCGTTATCTGGTGGCTCAGGCCGCACTGGAAACCGGTTATGGCAAATCGGTCATGCGCGCCCAGGACGGCACCAGCAGCCACAACCTGTTCGGCATCAAGGCCAGCAGCAACTGGCAGGGCGATTCGGCCCGGGCGATCACCAGCGAGTTCCGCAACGGGCAGATGGTCAAGGAGACGGCCGAGTTCCGTTCCTACGCCTCGTACAAGGACAGCTTCCACGATCTGGTGACTTTGCTGCAGAGCAATAATCGCTATCAAGAT
Source organism: Pseudomonas sp. HS6 (assembly GCF_023375815.1). Classification (NCBI taxonomy): domain Bacteria; kingdom Pseudomonadati; phylum Pseudomonadota; class Gammaproteobacteria; order Pseudomonadales; family Pseudomonadaceae; genus Pseudomonas; species Pseudomonas sp. HS6. The sequence continues at coordinate 6,460,564 of NZ_CP067412.1, forward strand.
GTGCTGAAGTCGGCCGATAACCCAGAACAGTTTGTACGCGAGTTGCAAAAGGCCGGTTACGCAACCGACCCGAACTACGCAAGCAAGATTTCGCAGATTGCCAGGCAGATGAACGTAAATCAGAACTACGCTGCGGCCGGCGTTTCAACAACGCCTTTATAAACACAAGGTAAGGTTTGAATCATGAGTTTGCTCAATATCGGGATGTCGGGGTTGGCCGCGAGTTCGTCCTCTCTGGCTGTGACAGGTAACAACATTGCCAACGTCGACACCGCCGGTTATTCACGCCAGCAAACCGTGCAGGGCACCAAGTCCTCGCAGCAGTTCGGCAACGTCTTCATCGGCACGGGCACGACCCTGGCCGACGTGCGCCGGGTGTACAACTCTTACCTCGAAACACAGCTGCACACCGCCACGTCGCTCAACAGCGAAGCGGCCGCGTACGGTGCTCAGGCGACCGCGCTGGACGCCTCGCTGTCCGACACCAACACGGGCCTGACCGGTGTGCTGCAGAAATTCTTCACCTCGATGCAGGGTGTGGCGACCTCGGCGACCGACGACACCTCCCGTCAGTCGGTGCTGACCGGTGCGCAGGCGCTGACCAGCCGTTTCAACGCCCTGGCCAAACAGCTGAACGATCAGAACACCACGATCAACGGCAACCTGTCGGACATGACGTCCCAGGTGAACAAGCTGGCCACCTCGATTGCCAATCTGAACCAGAAGATCGGCGAGGTTTCCACCAGCGGCGGCCAGCCGAACGATCTGCTCGACAGTCGTAACGAAGCCGTGCGCCAGCTCTCTGAATTGACCGGGGCACAAGTCGTCGAGCGTGGCACCAGCTTCGACGTCTATCTCGGAACCGGCCAGCCGCTGGTTGTCGGCAACACCACCAACACCCTGAGCACCGTGCCGAGCAAGGATGACCCGACTCGTATGGGCATCCAGATGGACCGGGGTTCAAGCACCATCGACATCACCTCGGTGATGAGCGGTGGCGAAATCGGTGGTCTGCTGACGTATCGCAATGAAGTGCTCAACCCATCGCTCAACGAGTTGGGTCGTGTCGCGCTGGTCATCGCCGACCAGATGAATCGCCAGCAAGCCCAGGGCATCGACAAGAACGGTGACTTCGGCGCGGCCATTTTCAACGACATCAACAGTGCTGCACTGATCAGCCAGCGCAGCATTGCTTCTGCAAGCAACAGTGCAGGTTCGGGCAACCTGAATGTCACCATCAAGGACACTGGCAAGCTGACCACCAGCGATTACCAGGTGACCTTCACCAGCGCCACCAACTATTCGGTCAAGCGCTCCGACGGCACCGACTTGGGTTCGTTCAGCACCACGACCACGCCACCGCCAGTGATCGACGGCTTTACCCTGGCCCTCAACGGCGGCGCGATGAACGCCGGTGACACCTTCAAGGTGACCCCGACCCGTGACGCGGCCACGAACATTCAGACCGTGCTCACCGATCCGAAGAAAATCGCGGCGGCAGCACCGTTGACCGGCGTGGCCAGTGCCAATAACTCCGGCACCTACACCCAACCGACGCTGGTCGACACTCTCGACATCACCAACCCGGCCTCCCAGGCCGAGTTGCAGAACGCGCTCAAGTATTCGACGCCGGTCAAGCTGGTCATGGGTGCTGTCACCAGTGGCAGCCAGTCGTACAACATGGTCGACGCCAAGGGCTTCACCATCGGCACCGGCACCATCGTGCCGGGGCAGGCCAACACCCTGAACCTCAAGATCGGCATGGTCGATTCCACCGGTGCTCCGGTGATGGATACCTCGGTCACGCCGAACGTGCAGAAAACCTTCACCGTGCAGACCACCGTGGGCGCAACGCCGAAACCAGGCGAAACCTTCACGATCAACCTGACCGGCGCGGCCTCTGCGGACAACCGCAACGCGCAGGCGCTGGTTGGCTTGCAGACCAAACAGACCGTGGATACCGGCACGGCGAGCAAGGGCATCAGCTTGACTGACGCCTATAACAAGCTGGTGACCAATGTCGGTACCAAGGCTGCTCAGAGCAAGTCCGACAGCGCAGCTACTACGGTGATTCTGGATCAGGCGCAAGGCGCGCGCGATTCGCTGTCCCAGGTCAACCTGGACGAAGAAACCGGTAACCTGGTCAAGTATCAGCAGTACTACACCGCCTCTTCGCAAATCATCAAGGCTGCGCAGGAAACCTTCGCAACGCTGATCAACAGTCTTTAAGGAGCCGTAATTCATGCGCATTTCCACCGCCCAGTATTACGCGACACAAGCTGCTCAATATCAGCGCAACTACAGCAAGGCTGTTGCCACCGCGAATGAGGCGAGCAGCCTGCAGCGCATCAACACCGCCGCCGACGATCCGATCGGTGCTGGTCGTCTGCTCAAGTTGGGTCAGCAGGCCTCGATGCTCGAGCAGTATCAGGGCAACATCGATACCACCAAGAGTGCGCTGACCGTGCAGGAGTCCACACTGAGCTCCATCACCACGGCCTTGCAGCGTGCCAAGGAAATCGGTCTGGCTGCCAACAACGGTATCGCCACTGACGCAGACCGCAAGGCCTACGCCGACGAGTTGAGCCAGATCCAGCAGCAGGTGCTGGGCCTGATGAACTCCAAGGACGCCAACGGCAACTACCTGTTTTCCGGTTCCAAGACCGATACCGCGCCTTACTCGCAAAATACCGACGGTACTTACACCTACAATGGTGACCAGACCCAGATCAATCTGGGCATTGGCGACGGCCTTTCGGTGGCCACCAACACCACCGGTTGGGATGCATTCCAGCAGACCATCAACACCAGCCGCACCCAGACCACCATGACCGCTCCGGCTGTCGATGACGGACGTGTGGTGCTGTCCAGCGGTACGGTCGGCAACAGTGCCACCTATGACGCCAAGTTCGCGAGCGGTCAGCCGTACACGGTCAGCTTCGTTAGCAGCACCCAGATGAAAATCACCGATGCCCTGGGCAACGACGTGACGACTGAAGCCAGCCAGAACGGTGTGATCAGCAATAGCAACGGTGCCAACCAGGCCGTCAGCTTCCGTGGCGTTGATCTGAAGGTGAACCTCAACCTCAAGTCCGGCGACAACGCGGATGCGGTGATTGCCGGTCACAGCTTCCAGCTGTCGGTTACACCTGACTCGTTCACTACGGCGCGCAGCCCGGGCAACCCGTCGACCGCGGTCATCACCGGTTCGAACGTGACCAACCAGGCCGCCTACAACGGCGCCTTCCCGTCCGGCGGCGGCGCGGTCCTGAAGTTCACCAGCGCTACTGCGTTCGACCTCTACGCAGCGCCTGTAAACGCCGACAGCAAGCCGGTGTCGTCGGGCACGGTGGTTGGCGGTAACGCCACGGCGGCCGGTGTAACCTTCGCTCTCGGCGGCACGCCTGCGGCCGGTGACCAGTTCTCGATCCAGTCCAGCAATCATCAGACCCAGAACGTACTCGACACCCTGGGCCAGATGGTCACGGCGCTGAACGGGAAGATCGATGGTGATCCGGTGGCCAAGCAAAAATTCCAGGGTGCCATGGAGTCGGCACTGGGCAACATCGACAGCGCCTCCAACCAGATTGGCGCGGCGGTGACTTCGATCGGTGCTCGCGGACAGTCGCTGGATGACCAGACCACCACGAACCAGAGCCTGGTCCAGGCCAACACCATGACCCAGGGTTCAATCCGTGATTCGGATCCGGCGGAAGTGATGACGCGCCTGACCTTGCAGCAGACCATGCTGCAGGCTTCGCAACTGGCGTTCAGCAAGATCAGCCAGTTGGGCCTGTTCAACAAGATCTGATGTGGGCCGGGCGCGCAAGCGCCTGGTTGTCTTGATCGTTTTGTATCTATTGTCTTCTTTTGCGGTTTCGAAGGGCTCGCAGTTCCGGGCGGGTTCCCGCCGCTTGCGAGTCCGCCGTGAATTCACTTCCCCTTGTCAGCCTTGTCATTCCCGCCTTCAATCCACGCTTTTTCGAGCGGGCATTGCGCAGCGCCGTCAGTCAGGGTTATGGCAATCTCGAAATCATCGTGTGCGATGACAGCCGTGGTCATGAAATCGAGGCCATCGTCGGGCAGATGATCGAGCAGAGTGGGGGCGCCGTACGTTACGTGCGTAATCCGCATACCTTGGGCATGGTCGGCAATCTGCAAGCCTGCCTGGATCAGGCACAGGGCGAATTCATCAAGTTTTTGTGTGATGACGATCAGTTGTTCACCAGCTGTATCGAGCACCAGGCCGATGTGCTGGCCCAGCGTGACGAGGTCAACCTGGTGCTGGCCCAGCGTCTGTTCTGGGACGCCGATGACATGGTGTTGCCTTCGCGGCTGGAAAATACGCCACTGTCGCCAACCAGTGGTCTGTTCAAGGGTGTTGACCTGCTGGCGCTCTTCGAAACATTTCCGTCAAACATCCTCGGTGGTTTCAGCAGCGCCTTGTTCCGTCGCGCCGATATGGTCGAATTGCTGCCGGCCTTGACCCAGCCGGGCCACTGCTTTGTGGCGAGCCTCGACTTTGCACTGTTCGTGTGTTTGCTGCGTCGCGGCAATGCGGTTGTCTCCAACCATGTCTTGAGTGTCGAGCGCCTGTATCCGGATCGTCTGAGCGGCCAGCAAGCCATGAAGGATGCTCTGGGCGTCGAGCAGCAATGGCTGCTGCAAATGCTCAAGTCGCGCAGTGGCGAGTCGGCACCTGCAAAGGGGTGGGTGCGTCATGTGCCGATGCACAAGGCGGACGAATCACCGCGGGTCTGGGAAGAGCTGCCGCTGAGCCGAACGCTCGGCACCAAACAGAGTGCACAGATATGGCAGGTCGGCAGTAAAAGCCAGAGTTTTTCCGAGCTCTATTCGCAATGGCTGGAGTGCCGTGCGCTCAGCGACGTCCAGCGCAGATTGCTGCCGGACACGTTGACCGGCTGGCCGTCCACTCCGCGAATCGTGCCAGTCGTGATCGATGAGCAGGGCAGTCCTGCGCTTCTGGAGCGCACGCTGGAAAGTCTCGCTGCGCAGGACTACCCGCCCGAGCTGACACTGGTGCTTTCCAGTGATTGCTCGGAACCGGCACTGGCTGGGCGAGTGTTCCATTTGCCGTTGCAGGACGATTACCTGCAACAGATCAATCAGCTATTGCCGCAGCTGGAAGGCGCCGACTGGTTCTATCTGCTGCGCGCCGGTGATCGTCTGGTGGTCCCTGCATTGCTGATGATGGCCGAGCGCATCGCCTTCAACAGTGCCTTGCGCATTCTGTACAGCGATGAGGGCGGTTTGCGAGCAGGTGAGTCGGTGGGTCCGGCATTCAAGCCTGACTTCAACCTGGACCTGATGCGCACCTTTCCCTATGTCGGCCGCGCTCTGGCGTTCCAGCGCGAGACCTTTCTGGCACTCGGCGGTTTCGATTCGACGTTCAACGAGCTGGCGCCGCACGACATGCTGTGGCGGATGGTTGAAGATCAGGGCACTCAGGTGGTCGGGCATCTGGCCGAGATTGCCATCGAGTCGGGATTCGACCTGACCCAGTGGTTGTCTCTGCCTGCCGTGACGCAAAACAACTCTCGATTGCTGTCGACGCACCTTGATCGCCTGGGGATTTCCCACGACATCCGTCGCGGTAGCGTCGAACTGCTCAATCGAGTCGATTATCGGCATGCGAATCGGCCGTTGGTCTCGATCATCATTTCGACTCGCGACCACGTTGCGGCGTTGCAACGCTGTGTCGAGAGCCTGCTGGAAAAAACCGCGTACGGCGATTACGAGCTGTTGCTGGTCGACAATGGCAGCCAGACCACCGAGGCCCGTGTCTGGCTGGACGGTATGGCGCAACTGGGCAGCGAGCGGGTGCGGGTGCTGACGTACGCGCAGCAGGGTAACCTCGCCGCATTACGCAACTTTGCCGTCGGCCAGGCAAGGGGCGAATATGTGGTGCTACTCAACCCTTACACGATCATTACGCAGGGTGACTGGCTCGACGAGTTGCTCAATCACGCCCAGCGCCCGGAAGTCGGCATCGTCGGCGCCAAGCTCTTCAACCCCGATGGCTATGTTTTGCATGCGGGTCTGGTGCTCGGTTTGCAGGGGGCAGCCGGCCTGCCGTTTTATGGTCAGGCCATGCAGTCCCCCGGGTACATGTTCCGCTTGCAGGCTGTTCAGGATCTGAGTGCCGTGGGTGCCGACTGCCTGGTGGTGCGCAAATCGGTATTCGATGCGGTTGCTGGCATGGATGAGCAGAGCCTGCCGCGTACGCTGCATGAAGTGGACCTGGCGCTGCGCGTAGCCCGGCAGGGTTATCTTGTGGTGTGGACGCCTTATGCGGTGTTGGCGCTGGGCGCGCAGCCGGTTGAGGCGGTCAACGATGAAGAAGGGGTCTCGCATGACCAACAGGAAGAAACGTTCTTCAAGCGTTGGCTGCCGGACATTGCCCGTGACCCTGCTTATAACCCCAATCTTTCGTTTCACAAGCACACTGGCTCAAGCTTCACGCTTGAGCCGGGCCTGCGTACGGGTTGGAGTCCTTTCAGAAATAGCACCTTGCCGAAGATTCTCGGGTTGCCGATCAACGCATCCGCCATCGGTCACTATCGCGTCACTCAACCGCTGATCGAGCTCGAAGCGGCAGGCCGGGTGCAGGGGCATATTCGCTACAGCGTGAACCTGCCGCCGATTGTTGAAATCGAGCGTCTGGCGCCGGATGTGATCATTCTGCAAGGGCGTTATACCGAAGCACCGGTCAATGAAATGCCGGTGCTACGCAACTACTTCAATGCGCGGCGCATTTACGAACTGGATGACTACGTCATCGATGTTCCGCATCGCAACGCGCATATCCGCAACATGCCGGACAAGTATGAAATGGAGCGCGTCGTGCGCCGTGCGATCGGTATGTGCGACCGTGTTGTGGTCTCGACTCAGCCGTTGGCCAACGCGTTGTCGGACATGCATCACGACATCCGCGTCGTGCCGAACATGTTGGCGAAAGAATTCTGGAGCAACCTGCGCAGCCAGCGCCGGACCTCGAAAAAACCGCGCGTCGGCTGGGGCGGCGGCACCAGTCACCATGGTGATCTGGCGGTGATCGCCGATGTCGTGCGCGAACTGGCGAATGAAGTCGATTGGGTGTTTTTCGGCATGTGCCCGGATGATCTGCGTCCTTACATGCACGAGTTCCATGGTGTGATTCCCCTCGATGCGTACCCGGCGAAACTGGCCAGCCTCAATCTGGACCTGGCCCTGGCGCCGCTGGAATTCCACATCTTCAACGACTGCAAGAGCAACCTGCGTCTTCTGGAATACGGTGCTTGCGGTTACCCGGTGATTTGCACCGACACCGAGGCCTATCGCGGCTACCTGCCGTGCACCCGGATCAAGACCAACACCACGGACGAATGGCTGCAGGCAATCCGCATGCACCTGGCCGATCCGGATGCGAGCTACCGAATGGGTGACGAGTTGCGTGAGGTCGTACTGCGTGACTATGTACTGCGTGGCGATAACCTGCGTTACTGGGAGTATGGCTGGCTGGCGGATTGATCGATTCGCGCAGGCCTTCATAAAAAACAGGCGACTTTGCAGTCGCCTGTTTTTTTTTGCCTTTGAAATTCGTAACTGCATCAATCTTGATACATTTTTTTTGCCGGCCGCTTAAGCCGTGACGGGTTTGTGTCGATATCAACACAATCGTTGATCTGCAGTGATCGCTGCGATGTCGTTTGATCGCCCGCGACGAGTACCTATTTCACAACAAGGCAAGGAAGATGTAATGGCAGTTATAAATGGGACAAACGGCGCGGATACGCTGATCGGTACAAGCGGGGATGATGAGATCAATGGCCTGGCCGGCAATGATCTGATCATGGGTGGAGCTGGTGCGGACAAGATCGACGGCGGCGCAGGTATTGATACTGTGGACTATTCGGCGTCTGCCGCAGGCATCAACATCGATATTCGTTACACCGTGCCGGGGCGTCCGGGCATTGGTGGCGACTCGGAAGGCGATACCCTGTTCAACATCGAGAAGGTCATTGGTACCGCCTTCAACGATACGTTCAGCATCGATACCATCGGGGCGACCTTCGAAGGTGGCGCGGGCGATGATGTGTACATCCTCAACACCGGCAACGCGACGGTCATCGAACAGGCGGGCGGCGGCAATGACGAAGTGCGCACCAACTATGGCGTGCTGGGCCTGAGTGCCAACGTCGAGCGCCTGACTTACACCGGTACCGGCGCATTCGTCGGTTACGGCAACGCCAGCGACAACGTCATCACCGGCGGCATCGGCAACGACACCCTGTTCGGCGGCGCTGGCGCCGATCAGTTTATCGGCGGTGCCGGTTTCGACGTCGCGGGCTACACCGATAGCACTGTCGGCGTGACCATCAACCTGAAAACAGGTGTGCACAGTGGTATTGCCGCTGGTGACACCTACACCGACATCGAAGGCATCCTGGGTTCGAACTACAACGATACCTTCGTCGCCGACAGCCGGGCGATTGCCTTCGATGGCGGTGTGGGGAACATGGACACCGTGGACTACTCGACCTCGGCTGCCGGGATCAACGTCGACATCCGCTACAACACGCCAGGCCGGGCAGGCATCGGTGGTGACTCGGAAGGCGATACCCTGATCAACATCGAAAAGGTCATCGGTTCTGCGTTCAACGACACCTTCAGCATTGACACCCTGACCGCGACTTTCGAGGGCGGTGCGGGCGATGATGTTTACATCATCAACGGTGCTGGCGGCACAGTCATCGAACAGGTAGGCGGCGGTAATGACGAAGTGCGCACCAACTACGGTGTGCAGGGCCTGAATGCCAACGTCGAGCGCCTGACCTATACCGGTAACGGCGCATTCGTCGGTTACGGCAACGCCAGCGACAACGTCATCACCGGCGGCATCGGCAACGACACCCTGTTCGGTGGCGCTGGTGCTGACCAGTTTATCGGCGGTGCCGGTTTCGACGTTGCGGGCTACACCGACAGCACCGTTGGCGTCACCGTCAACCTGAAAACCGGCGTGCACAGCGGTATCGCCACCGGTGACACCTTCACCGGCATCGAAGGCATCCTGGGTTCGAACTACAACGATACCTTCGTCGCCGACAGCCGGGCGATTGCCTTCGATGGCGGCGTGGGCAACCTGGACACCGTGGACTACTCGACCTCGGCTGCCGGGATCAACGTCGACATCCGCTACAACGCGCCAGGCCGTGCAGGCATCGGTGGCGACTCGGAAGGCGATACCCTGTTCAACATCGAGAAAGTGATTGGTTCGGCCTTCAACGATACGTTCAGCATCGATACCATCTCGGCGACCTTCGAAGGCGGCGCGGGTGATGATGTGTACATCCTCAACACCGGCAGCGCGACGGTCATCGAACAGGTAGGCGGCGGCAATGACGAGGTGCGCACCAACTATGGCCAAATCAGCCTGAACGCCAACGTCGAGCGCCTGACCTACACCGGCACCGGCGCATTCATCGGTTACGGCAATGCCAGCGACAACATCATCACCGGCGGCATCGGCAACGACACCCTGTTTGGTGGCGACGGTGCCGACCAGTTCTTTGGCGGTGCGGGTACTAGCGTTCCGGCTCCAGCCGATGACGTCTACAAGGATGCCGGCAAAGTCGAGGCAACCATTTCGACCGCCACCGGTGGCAACTTCGAGAACCTGGTGCCGAGCACTGTTCCGGCCGTAACTCAGGTCACCGATACCATCGACACCACCACGGTGAAACTCACCGCGACCGAGTCGGCGGCTGAAGGTGGCACCGTCACTTACACCGCGACTGTGGGCGCGCCTGTGACTGGCTCGCCAGTGACCGTGACCCTGTCGAACGGTCAGTCCATCACCATCGAAGTCGGCAAAACCACCGGCACCGTGACCACCACCGCGCCAAACGATGCGCTGACCGGCCACGCGCCGTTGACCAACGCGATCACCGGCGTGACAGGTGGCAATTACGAGAACCTCGTAGCCGACAAGACTCCGGTTTCGACCACCGTGACCGACACCGTCGACACCACCAACCTGACCCTCAGCGCCACCAATTCGGTCGCCGAGGGTGGTTCGATCATCTACACCGCGACCTTGACCAACGCGGCTGGCTCGCCAGTTACCGTGACCTTGTCGAACGGCGCAGTGATCACCATCGAAGCGGGTAAAACCACTGGCACCGTGACCGTTGCGGCTCCGGCGGACGACGTCTACAAAGACGCCGGCAAAGTCGAGGCAACCATTTCGACGGCCACTGGCGGCAACTTCGAGAACCTGGTGCCAAGCACCGTTCCGGCTGTGACCCAGGTTACCGACACCATCGACACAACGACCGTGAAGCTGACCGCTTCCGAGACCGCGGCCGAGGGTGGCACCGTCACTTACACCGCGACCGTGGGCGCCCCAGTGACCGGTTCGCCAGTCACTGTGACCCTGTCCAACGGTCAGTCGATCACTATCGAAGTGGGTAAAACCACCGGCACCGTGACCACCACAGCGCCGAACGATGCACTGACCGGCCACGCGCCGCTGACCAACGCGATCACCGGCGTGACGGGCGGCAACTACGAAAACCTCGTTGCCGACAAAACGCCGGTCAGCACCACAGTGACTGACACCGTCGACACCACCAACCTGTCCCTGAGCGCCACCAATTCGGTCGCTGAGGGCGGTTCGATCACCTACACCGCGACCCTGACCAACGCGGCGGGCACTCCGGTGACCGTGACTCTGTCGAACGGCGCCGTGATCACCATCGAAGCCGGTAAAACCACTGGCACCGTGACCGTTCCTGCGCCGGCCGATGACGTCTACAAAGACGCCGGCACCGTTCAGGCAACCATCAGCAACGCAACCGGCGGCAACTTCGAAAACCTGGTGACCAGCAACACACCAGCCGTGACCAGCGTCACCGATACCATCGACACCACCACGGTCAAACTGACCGCGACCGAATCCGCTGCTGAAGGTGGCACCGTCACCTACACCGCGACTGTTGGCGCGCCGGTCACCGGTTCGCCTGTGACCGTGACCCTGTCAAACGGTCAGTCGATCACCATCGAAGTCGGCAAAACCACCGGCACCGTCACCACCACCGCACCGAACGATGCACTGACCGGCCACGCGCCGCTGACCAACGCGATCACTGGCGTGACCGGCGGCAATTACGAAAACCTCGTAGCTGACAAAACCCCGGTCAGCACTACCGTGACCGACACCGTCGACACCACTAATCTGACCCTGAGCGCTACGGGCTCCGTGGCCGAGGGCGGCTCGATTGTTTACACCGCGACCTTGACCAACCCCGCCGGTACTCCGGTCACCGTGACCCTGTCAAACGGCGCGGTGATCACCATCGAAGCCGGCAAGACCTCTGGCACCGTAAGCGTTCCTGCGCCTGCTGACGACGTCTACAAGGACGCGGGCAAAGTCGAAGCGACCATTTCGACCGCCACCGGTGGCAACTTCGAGAACCTGGTGCCAAGCACCGTTCCGGCTGTGACCCAGGTTACCGACACCATCGACACAACGACCGTGAAGCTGACCGCTTCCGAAACCGCTGCCGAGGGTGGTACCGTCACTTACACCGCGACGGTTGGGGCGCCAGTAACCGGTTCACCAGTCACTGTGACCCTGTCCAACGGTCAGTCGATCACCATCGAGGTGGGCAAAACCACCGGCACCGTGACCACCACCGCGCCAAACGATGCACTGACCGGCCACGCGCCGTTGACCAACGCGATCACCGGCGTGACGGGCGGCAACTACGAAAACCTCGTTGCCGACAAAACGCCGGTCAGCACCACAGTGACTGACACCGTCGACACCACCAACCTGACGCTGAGCGCAACCGGCTCCGTGGCCGAAGGCGGTTCGATCATCTACACCGCAACCCTGACCAACGCCGCCGGCTCACCAGTCACCGTGACCTTGTCGAACGGCGCTGTCATCACCATCGAAGCCGGTAAAACCACCGGCAACGTGACCGTTGCAGCGCCAGCCGATGACGTCTACAAAGACGCCGGCAACGTGCAGGCCACGATCAAGACCGCTACCGGCGGCAACTTCGAAAACCTGGTGACCAGCAACACACCAGCGGTGACCAACGTCACGGACACCATCGACACCACAAACGTCAAACTAACCGCCACCACTAGCGTGGCTGAAGGCGGCACGGTCACTTACACCGCCACTGTGGGCGCCCCGGTGACTGGCTCGCCAGTGACTGTGACCCTGTCGAACGGCCAGTCGATCACTATCGAAGTCGGCAAAACCACCGGCACCGTCACCACCACCGCGCCGAACGATGCGCTCAACGGCCATGCGCCGCTGACCAACGCGATCACCAACGTGTCCGGGGGCAACTACGAAAATCTGGTGGCCGACAAAACGCCGGTCAACACCACCGTGACCGATACTGTCGACACCACTAACCTGACGCTTAGCGCCACCAATTCGGTCGCCGAGGGCGGTTCGATTATCTACACCGCCACATTGACCAACGCTGCGGGCACCCCGGTGACCGTGACCTTGAGCAACGGCGCCGTGATCACCATCGACGCCGGTAAAACCACCGGCACCGTGACCGTTCCTGCGCCAGCCGACGACGTCTACAAGGACGCCGGCACCGTTCAGGCAACGATCAGCAACGCGACTGGCGGCAACTTTGAAAACCTGGTGACCAGCAACACACCAGCGGTGACCAACGTCACTGACACCATCGACACCACGAACGTGAAACTAACCGCCACCACCAGCGTGGCTGAAGGCGGCACGGTCACTTACACCGCGACCGTGGGCGCCCCGGTGACTGGCTCGCCGGTCACCGTGACCCTGTCGAACGGCCAGTCGATCACCATCGAAGTCGGCAAAACCACCGGCACCGTCACCACCACCGCGCCGAACGATGCGCTCAACGGCCATGCGCCGCTGACCAACGCGATCACCAACGTGTCCGGGGGCAACTACGAAAACCTGGTGGCCGACAAAACGCCGGTCAACACCACCGTGACCGATACTGTCGACACCACTAACCTGACGCTTAGCGCCACCAATTCGGTCGCCGAGGGTGGTTCGATCGTTTACACCGCAACGCTGACCAACGCTGCGGGCACTCCGGTGACTGTGACCTTGAGCAACGGCGCCGTGATCACCATCGAAGCCGGTAAAACCACTGGCACTGTGACCGTCGCGGCCCCGGCTGACGACGTTTACAAGGATGCGGGCACCGTTCAGGCAACGATCAGCAACGCGACTGGCGGCAACTTTGAAAACCTGGTGACCAGCAACACACCAGCGGTGACCAACGTCACTGACACCATCGACACCACGAACGTGAAACTGACCGCCACCACCAGCGTGGCTGAAGGCGGCACTGTCACTTACACCGCGACCGTGGGCGCCCCGGTGACTGGCTCGCCGGTCACCGTGACGCTGTCGAACGGCCAGTCGATCACTATCGAAGTGGGTAAAACCACCGGCACCGTGTCCACCACCGCACCGAACGACGTGTTGACCGGCCACGCGCCGCTGACCAACGCGATCACCAACGTGACCGGTGGCAACTACGAGAATCTGGTCGCCGACAAAACCCCGGTTTCGACCACGGTCACCGACACCATCGACACCACCAACCTGTCGCTCACTGCGACCGGCACCGTGGCTGAAGGTGGCCAGATCACCTACACCGCAACCCTGACCAACGCCGCCGGCACTCCGGTGACCGTGACGTTGAGCAATGGCGCCGTGATCACCATCGACGCCGGCAAAACCACGGGCACCGTGACCGTCGCCGCGCCAGCCGATGACGTCTACAAAGACGCCGGCAACGTGCAGGCCACGATCAAGTCCGCTACCGGTGGCAACTTCGAAAACCTGGTGACCAACACCACGCCAGCGGTGACCAGTGTCACCGATACCATCGACACCACCACCGTGAAGCTGACCGCGACTACGACGGCAGCAGAGGGTGGCACCGTCACCTACACCGCCACCGTGGGTGCTCCGGTAACCGGCTCGCCAGTGACCGTGACCCTGTCCAACGGCCAGTCGATCACCATCGAAGTCGGCAAGACCACCGGCACCGTGACCACCACCGCGCCGAACGACGTGCTGAATGGTCATGCGCCACTGACCAACGCGATCACCGGCGTGACCGGCGGCAACTACGAGAATCTGGTGGCCGACAAGACCCCGGTTTCGACCACGGTCACCGACACCGTCGACACCACCAACCTGTCCCTGAGCGCCACCAACTCGGTCGCCGAGGGCGGTTCGATCACCTACACCGCGACCCTGACCAACGCGGCGGGCACTCCGGTGACCGTGACTCTGTCGAACGGCGCCGTGATCACCATCGAAGCCGGCAAAACCACTGGCACCGTGACCGTTCCTGCGCCAGCCGATGACGTCTACAAAGACGCCGGCAACGTGCAGGCCACGATTACCAATGCCACGGGCGGCAACTTCGAGAACCTGGTGACCAGCACCACGCCAGCGGTGACCAGTGTCACCGACACCATCGACACGACGACCGTGAAGCTGACCGCGACCGCAACTGCGGCCGAGGGTGGCAACGTTGTCTACACCGCCACCGTCGGCGCGCCTGTAACGGGTTCGCCAGTCACCGTGACCCTGTCCAACGGCCAGTCGATCACCATCGAAGTCGGCAAGACCACCGGCACCGTGACCACCACCGCGCCTAATGACGCGTTGACCGGCCACGCACCACTGACCAACGCGATCACCAATGTTTCCGGCGGCAACTACGAGAACCTCGTGGCTGACAAGACACCGGTTTCGACCACCGTCACCGACACCATCGACACCACCAACCTGTCGCTCACCGCGACCGGCACCGTGGCCGAAGGCGGCTCGATCATCTACACCGCAACACTGACCAATGCCGCTGGCTCGCCAGTGACCGTGACCCTGAGCAACGGCGCCGTGATCACCATCGATGCCGGTAAAACCACTGGCACTGTGACCGTCGCCGCGCCAGCCGATGACGTCTACAAGGACGCCGGCAACGTGCAGGCCTCGATCACCAACGCCACCGGCGGCAACTTCGAGAACCTGGTGACCAGCACCACGCCAGCGGTGACCAGTGTCACCGATACCATCGACACCACCACCGTGAAATTGACCGCGACCACAACGGCGGCCGAAGGTGGCAACGTTGTCTACACTGCGACTGTCGGCGCACCAGTGACCGGCTCGCCAGTGACCGTGACCCTGTCCAACGGTCAGTCGATCACGATCGACATCGGCAAGACCACCGGCACCGTGACCACCACCGCGCCGAACGACGCGTTGACCGGCCATGCACCGCTGACCAACTCGATCACCAACGTTTCCGGCGGCAACTACGAAAACCTCGTGGCCGACAAAACGCCAGTTTCGACTACGGTCACCGACACCATCGACACCACCAACCTGTCGCTCTCCGCGACCGGCACCGTGGCCGAGGGTGGTTCGATCACCTACACCGCGACCCTCACCAACGCCGCTGGCTCGCCAGTGACCGTGACCCTGAGCAACGGTTCTGTGATCACCATCGAAGCGGGCAAGACCACCGGCACCGTGACCGTTCCTGCGCCAGCCGATGACGTCTACAAGGACGCCGGCAACGTGCAGGCCTCGATCACCAACGCCACCGGCGGCAACTTCGAGAACCTGGTGACCAGCAACACACCAGCGGTGACCAGCGTCACCGATACCATCGACACCACCACCGTCAGCATCACCGGCAGCACCTCGGTGACCGAAGGCCAGACCGCCAGCTACACCGTCAGCCTGACGCACCCGGCGCAAACCGATGTGACCCTGAAAATCGTCTACAGCGGTACCGCCGCCGACGGTTCGGACTTCACCGGCGTGTACACCGTGAAGATCCCGGCCGGTGCAAGCACCGCGACCTTCAACGTTGCGACCATCGACGACAAGATCACTGAAGGCACCGAAAACTTCGTGGTCAAGATCGACTCGGCCACCGGCGGCAACTTCGAGAACCTCGCCGTCAGCAGCACCAATGGCAGCGTCAGCACCTCGATCATCGACAACGATGCGCCACCGGTCATCGACCTCGACGCCAACAACTCCAGCGGCGCCACCGGGGCCGACTACAAGGTGACCTTCACCGAGAACACCCCGGGCGCGGGTGTGTCGATTGCCGACACCGATATCAAGATCACCGACCCGGACAGCACCATGCTGACTGGCGCCACCATCGTGCTGACCAACCGTCAGGACGGCGATGCGCTCAATCTGGGCAACAGCGTCAACGGCATCACCATCAATGCCAACAGCACCAATGGCACCATCACGCTGACCCTGTCCGGTAATGCGACGCTCGCCGACTACATGCAGGCGATCAAGAACATCAGTTTCACCAACAGCAGTGAAGATCCGAGCACCGTGCCGCGGATCATCACCGTGACCGTCACCGATGGCGGCAACTACTCCAACGTCGCCACCACCACCGTCAACGTAGTGGCCGTCAACGACGCGCCGGTCGCCGCACCGGTCAACGTCACCGGCACCGAAGACACCCCGCTGATCCTCGGCTGGTCGACCTTCGGCGTGACCGACGTGGACAGTCCGGCCTCAAGCCTGGGCGTGAAAATCACCCAGCTGCCGGGCGAAGGCAAACTGCAGTATCTGGACGGTTCGACCTGGAAAGACGTCGCCAACAACCAGACTTTCAGCAAAGCTGACATCGACGCCGGCAAGCTGCGCTTCCTGCCGGATGCCAACGAATCGGGTGTGAACGGTTACGGCGGCACCGGTCTGGGCAACAACCAGGCTGACTACGCACAAATCAAGTTCCAGCCAACCGACGGCCAGTTGCTGGGCAACACCGGCACCATCAAGATCGACATCACACCAGTGGCGGATGCACCGACCCTGTCGGTTGCCGACAACAGCGTGAAGTCCACCGGGTTGATCAAAGAAGTCTGGACCGGCCTGTCGGGCCTGGGCACCGACGGCAGTGGCGCGAACTCGACCACGCTGAAAAACGTGATCGACGGCGCCGGCACGCCGAACTCCAGCGGCACCGTGACCAACGTGCAGTCCGACGGCAGCGTGACCGCCGGCACCGCATCGAAGACTTCGGGCCTGATCTATCTGGAAGCCGGCAAGACCTACACCTTCACCGGTACTGGCGATGACAGCCTGCTGGTGACCATCGGCGGCAAGAGCGTGGCATCCACGACGTGGGGCGCGGGCGGCAACCTCAACGGTTCGTTCACTCCGACCACCAGCGGCTACTACACCCTGGACATCTACCACCACAACCAGAGCGGTCCGGGCAGCTACGACGTCAACCTGTCGGTCAACGGCAGCACGCCGATCGACCTGAGCAGCGCCGGCGTGCCGATCTACACCGGCGTGACCGACCTGGTGAACGCAGGCGTGACAGTGTCCGACCTGCACGGTACCAACGGCGAAGGCTATTACGACGGCTACAAACTCAACACCGGCGCCGAAGGCACCACCGTGAAACTGTCGTCGATCAGCACCGCGCTGACCGACACCGACGGTTCGGAAACCCTGAGCATCAAGATCAGCGGCGCACCGGTCGGTTCGGTCCTCAGCGACGGCGCAGGCCACAGCTTCACCGTGACCGCCACCAGCGGCGACGCCAATGTCACCGGCTGGAATCTCGGCACCCTGACCGTGACCCCGCCGACCTACTACAACGGCCAGTTCAACCTGACCGTGACCTCGACCTCCACCGAGGCCGTGGGCGGCTCGGCCAGCACCACCGCGACCATACCGGTCAGCGTGGTGCCGGCGGTCTACAACTCGATTGTTGCCACCTCGGCCGACGACACCGTCACCGGCACCGACGGCAACGACATCATCGTCGCCGACATCGGCGGCCTGACCGTGGTGCCGGGCACCAACTACAACATCGCGTTCATGGTCGACAGCTCCGGCAGCATGAGCACCTCGTCGATCAATGCCGCGAAGGACTCGCTGACGTCGGTGTTCAACACCCTCAAGCAGAGCATGGGCAACAACTCGGGTACGGTGAACATCTTCCTGGTGGACTTCGATACCCAGGTCAACAAGTCAGTGGCGGTGAACCTCAACGACCCGAACGCGCTGACCAAGCTCAAAGCCGTGCTCGACTCGATGACCTCCGGCGGCGGCACCAACTACGAAGACGTGTTCAAAGCCACGGCCAACTTCTTCCAGAGCACGGACGCGGTGGCCAACACCGGGGCGAAGAACCTCACGTACTTCATCACCGACGGCCAGCCGACCTACTACCAGAGCGGCGAACAGACCAACCCGACGCTGTACGGCAACGTGAAGCTCGATGACGTGGTGAAGACCAGCAACTACAAGCTGGGTGACAGCTTCAGCACCTACATCGACAGCACTCACTACCTGACCATCAGCACGGCGGGCGCTGTCGTGTTGCAGACGCTTAAAAACGGCAGCTGGAACTGGAGCAACGTAGGCACCATCCACGCCCAGGGCGACGGCACCTACGAGCTGTCGAGCCTGGCAGGTACCGGCAACAGCACCAACTCGGCCACCACCGACAATGCCAACAGTGCCTTTGCGCTGCTGGGCAACCTGTCCAACGTCGAAGCCATCGGTATCAACAGCGGCGTCAGCCTCAACGACCTGAAGCCGTACGACACCGATCACAACCCGCAGACCAACATCGATCCGAAGGATCTGGCCAACTCGATCATCGGCCACACCGAAGCGACGATGCCGGGCAATGACACGGTCAGCGGTGGCGACGGCAACGACATCCTGTTCGGCGATCTGGTGAGCTTCAACGGCATTGCCGGCGAGGGTTACCAGGCGATGCAGGCATTCGTCGCGCAGCAGACCGGCGTCGATGTCAGCAAAGTCACCACCAGCAACGTGCACCAGTTCATCACCGAGCACTATCAGTTGTTCGATGTGTCCGGTGCCCATGACGGCAACGACACGCTGCTGGGTGGCGCGGGCAATGACATCCTCTTCGGCTCGGGCGGCAACGACTTGCTCGATGGCGGCAAAGGCAATGACATCCTGCTCGGCGGCACCGGCAACGACACGCTGATCGGTGGCCAGGGCAACGACATCCTGATCGGTGGTTCCGGTGCCGACACCTTCGTCTGGAAAGCAGGCGACACCGGCAACGACGTGATCAAGGACTTCAAGGCCAGCGAAGGTGACCGCATCGACCTGCGCGATCTGTTGCAGGGCGAGACCGGCAGCACCATCGATAACTTCCTGAAGATCTCCACGGTCGACGGCGTGTCGTCGCTGCAAGTCAGCTCGGCGGGCAAGTTCAACTCCGCCGATGCAGCCGCAGCGACACCGGACGTGACGATCAAACTGGAAGGCAACAACTGGTCCACTGCCAACATTCACAACCTGATTGCCGGCAGCGATCCGACCATCAAGGTCGACCACAACAACAGCTGATGCGTGAACAAAACGGCCGCCCCAATGGGGCGGCCGTCACGTTTGCGCCCATCACCCCGGTGACGATTTCGTCGGCGCACCGCATACTCGCGCGCAGTTGGCTATGCTGCTGACAGCATGACGCGGGTTCATTTCTGAGGGATGCTCAATGTTTTACGTGCAACGCGATGCGCAGGGTCAGTTGGTTCGCGTGGAAGCTGCCGCCTGGGCCGAGGCCACGGAAACGCTGCCGGCCGATCACCATGAAATCCAGGCCTGGTTTGCCAACGCTGCCGTGGAAAACAGCCTCAAACAGCTCAAGCAGAGCGACTTCGAGATGATTCGGGTACTCGACGACCTGATTCAGGTGCTGACCAGCAAAGGTGTGATCCGCGTCACCGACCTGCCGCCGGCGGCCCAGGCGAAGTTGATGGACCGTACACAGGCTCGGGAAGCGTTGGGTGGGTTGAGTCAGTTGATTGATGATGAAGAGACTGGGTTGATTTGATCTGCCTGTAAGTACAGATCAAAAGCCTGCCCTCACCCCAGCCCTCTCCCGGAGGGAGAGGGAGCCGACCGAGGTGTCTGGCGCTATACATCGACCTGAAAAATCGAGTCGATTATGGATTCATACGCTGACGTCAGTGAATCTTCGATTACGGATTCGGCAGAGGTCTTTCACGTCGGCGGGGCTGTGGAGCATCCCTGGGTCGCTCCCCTCTCCCTCCGGGCGGTCCGACGTTTCGGGAGGGTTAGGGTGAGGGCAGCGATTTCAATGACTCACCGCCAAGGTGCAGGCTCACCGAAGAGCTGCCCCTGAACCCCATACAACCCCATCTCGCGAATCACCGACAACTCCCCTTCCGTCTCGACCCGTTCGGCAATCAACGGCAGATCGATGCTGTGCGCCGCACGCTGGATCGCCTCGATGAACAGGCGCTTGTCACTCTCCTGATCGATCGACCGAATGTAGCTGCCATCGATCTTCAAGTACGCCAGCCCAAGCCGCGCCAGGTTGCCGATCATGCTGAAGCGCCCGCCGAAGCGCTGCAGGCTCAGGGAGAAACCGAGTTCGCGCAGACGCCGGGTCAACTGTTCCAGCACCGCTTGCTCCGGCAGTTGCTCCTCGCCGATTTCCAGGGTCAGGCGCGAGCCCAGGTTGGAATGCGCCCGCAGAATCTCGAACACTTTGTTCAGCGCCTGCGGGTCGGCCAGGGTCGCAGAAGACAGGTTCAGCGCCAGAGACTCTTCATGGCCGGCCATTTGTTCCAGCACCCGCTCGAGCATCAAACGGTCCAGCCGTGCGGTCCAGCCAAAGCGCTCCAGCCACGGCAAGAAGCGTCCGGCGGGAATGGTCTGGCCCTGCTCGTCGAGCAAGCGTGACAACACTTTGTAGTGCAGCACCAGTTGCGTGTCCTGCGCCGCCACCACCGGTTGGAAGAACAGCTCAAAACGCCGCTGATTCAGGGCCTGATCAAGCAAACGATGCCAGGCATGGTGATCGTCACCGACGTCCGCCACCAGACTCTGGTCGAGGCACGCCCAGTTCTGCTCGCCCTGACCTTCGGCCTGGGCCAGTGCCTGATCGCCGAGGCTGAGCACCGCCTGCGGTGAATCGCCATGGGCGAACGGCGCCAGGCCGATGGATGCCACGGCGGCCACGTCGGTGGCGCCTGTCGCATGCAGGCTGCCCAGAGCACTGTCGAGGCTCTGCGCCAATTGCAGCGCTTCTTCGCGCGTCAGTCCCGGCGCCAGCACGGCGAATTCACCGCCACGGATCCGCGTCACCAGGTTCTGGGTTTCCGGGTATTTGGCGCACTCGCGTGACAGCTGCTCGCCGACCGCTTTCAACAACTCATCGGTACGCTGACCGCCGAGGCGCTGGTTCAGCCCAGCCAGATCCTTGACCCGCAACAGCAGCAGATAACCGGAACTGGCCTGCTCCGGGTTGCTCACCCGGGCGTTCAGTTGCATCTCGAAATAGCGTCGGTTGGCGAGTCCGGTGAGGTTGTCCTGATAGGACTCGGTGCGCAGTTTTTCGCTACGTTCGGCCTGTTCCTGGAACAGCGCCTTGAGCTTCTCGACCATCTGGTTCATGGCCAGCACTACGCGACGCAGTTCCGGCGTGCGCGGCAGGTCCGGCAGGCTGAGGAACTCGCGACGGGCGATGGCATGGGATTGCTTGACCATGTAATCCAGCGGCTTCAATTGCCGGCGCAGCAACAGCGCGCCCAATACCGCACTCACCGCGCCGCAGACCAGCAGCCAACCAAGACTGCCCAAGGCGCTCTGCCAGAGTTTGGCCAACGCGAACATCGGGTGGCTGACCACCTCGACCCGTGCTGCCTGCTCCCAGCCACGGCTGACCAGTGCATCGCCACCGGCCGGCTCCAGGCCGATCAGTTTGACGAACCAGTCCGGTACATTGGTGACCGCCGGAATGCCATTGCGCTCGACGATGGTCTGGTCGGTTTTCAGATCGACCACGCGGATGCTCGAGTAATAACCGCTGTCGAAAATCGAACTGACCAGCAGCTCGACCATCGCCGGGTCGTCAATATTCGGCGTCAGCGACAGCGCCAGTGCCGTGGCCGCATCCTGGGCGTGGGAGCGCAACTGGTTGACGTACTGGGTGCGCGAGCTCTCCAGACTGACCATGAAGCTACCGGTGAAGGCGACCACCAGGAACAGACAGATAGCGATCAACAGCTGTTTGAACAAGGACATCTGAGCGCGTGCTCCTAGTTAGTCGTCTCGACCGGGAATCCTTCGGCCTGCATTTTCTTCAACACATCCTGCCAGCGTGACAGACGTTTGGTGTCGCCAACCTTCTTGTTGCCCTTCGCTCCCGGCAGGTACAGACCTTCGGCATTGAAAGAGTAGACCGGCAGCAAATCGGTTCGCTCGGACGCCGGCTTGATCGGGTCGATCAGGCTGTCGAGCACCAGTGGCATGGCGTCGGGGCTGGAATAGTAAGTCAGGACCATGTGGGCGCGGTTCTGGCGCAAGGCCTTGACGTAGGTGATGCGCAATTTGTCACTGGCGACACCGAGGTGGCGCAGGCTGAAATACTTGGCGATCGCATAGTCTTCGCAGTCGCCGGCGCCTTTCCACAAGGCTTCGATGGGGGTTTCCCAATAATCGACCTCACCCCACAGGTCGATGTCTTCGACGTAGCGCATCTGTTTGTTGAAAAACAGGTTCACCACTTTGAGCTTTTCCATTTCGCTGACCTGCTTCTGCGTGGCCAGCAGATTCTGCCAGGCATCGATCCGTTGCTGTCCGGCGCCCAGAGGGCCGTACAACGCCGTAGCCTTGCGACTGATCGCGGAAAAATCCCAATCGGCATGCAGGCCGCCCAGCATGGCGCCGGCCAGCAGCAGCGCGCAGGCAAGCCAGCGCACAATCCGAGGGATCGCGAAACGTACCGCCAATGCAAGGCATCCAGGGCAGGGAAGAAAGGCGTTTGATGGTGAAGGTTAGCCCAGCAAAAAACAATGGCACCCTGAGATCATCGCTGGCGCGCTAAACTTCAGATGTGACAGTGTTCCTCTACACGGTTTGACAACCTGTAGAGCAATCACTAGTGTCCTTTGGATCCAAATTCCGCAGTCAACAGGGTGTGCAGTTGTGACCCAGAAGCCCAAGCCACTCCACAGCATCAAAGTCGAAGGCCCTATTCCCGCGCACTTGGCGCGTTCGGTCATCGAGGAAACCCTGCGCTCGGCGATCCTCGACGGTCGCCTGCCGTGCGGTACCGCCGTACGCCAGCAAGACCTGGCGGATCTGTTCGGTGTCAGCCGCATGCCGGTGCGCGAAGCCCTGCGTCAGCTGGAAGCTCAGGGCCTGCTGAGTGTGACTGCCCACAAGGGTGCCGTGGTAGCGCCGCTGATCCAGGGTGACGCGACCGAAACCTATGAGCTGCGCATCCTGCTGGAGTCCGAAGCACTGCGCCAGTCGATCCCGCTCCTGACCCCGGCCGATCACGATCGCGCCGCCGGCTACATCGAAGAGCTGGAAACCGAGCACGACTACACCGAAATCGGCCGGCTCAACCGCCTGTTCCACATGGCGCTTTACAGCAAATCACCGAACGGCCGACTGCTGCGACTGGTCGAGGACGGTTTGAATGAAGAAGAACGCTTCCTGCGTTTCAACCTCGAGGCCATGGGCCTGGGCAAGCTGTCCCAGGACGATCACCGGGCGCTGCTGCAGGCCGTTAAAGAACGTGACACCCAACACGCGGTGACGCTTCTGGAGCAGCACCTCAACCGTGGCGTCGAGGTGATTACTCGTTATCTGGCCAGCTCTGCCGCCAAAGGCCGGCAAGCGGCACGCTGAATACTCCCGCCCGGGTGAGCCCTTGCTCACCCGGCGAATAACCCGCTTACAAATCCCCACGCCGGTCACGCTCAATTGCCGTGGCACTTCGGCGCCTGCGCTCTAACCTCCCCCCTGCTTTGGACAGCCCGGAATTTGCACCGCAAGGAAGTCATTTTCGACGATAGCCGCGGAGCCGATTTACGCGCACCCTTGAATCGCCAACCCAAATAGAACGGGGACGCGCCGCCCCGGCAGCAGTCCTCGCACCAGGAACCTACGGAAGGAGCCTTGTCACGGGAAAAGGAAGACACGCCGCCGTATCAGGCCAACTTCATCCCCTCAGATCATTTCAACTACTTCATTAGAAAGTTGCTTCGAGTGAGGCATTCACTCTTGTTATTCAATTTTGGCCTTTAAACGCCGAAAGGAGCAACTACGCCCCAATAAAACTCAACTTAAAAGTTTTATAAGCCTCGCTCGTACTTGAAAAACGGCAAACTTAAATTAATTAAAAATATACTTGTTAAGTTGTTTTGCGATGTATTAGTTTTTCTACGCCGGGTTTTGTACTGAACCGACAGACCGGCGAGACCCAGTAATATGGCCCAGTTCGCAGCCGCCTTCAGCGGTATGCCGTTGTACGTGGGCTTTCAATGAAACTTTAACTTTCATCGAAACGAATGAGGCTACCGCTCGCCTGGAAACTATATCCAACGTTGTTAGCCATTGATTGAGAAGTCCCTATACCCCTATAAGCCAGAGGCTCGCATCATGCCAACTAAAGAACAACTCGCCCAAAAGAAAGCCGAACTCAGCGTTCACCCGATTTTCTCCGAAATCGATTCGCTGTCGGTGTTGCGACGCTTCATGGAGTCCCACGTATTTGCCGTGTGGGACTTCATGTCGCTGACCAAACGCCTGCAACAGGAACTGACCTGTACCCGCCTGCCGTGGCTGCCGCCGCGCGATCCACACGCCGCGCGGCTGATCAATGAAATCGTGCTCGGCGAAGAGTCGGACGATCGGCTGTCACACGGGCATTACAGTCACTTCGAGTTGTACCTGGATGCGATGCGCGAAGTCGGTGCGAGCACCTCGGCGGTGGAGCGTTTCGTCGCGCTGCAACAGGAAGGCGTGAGCTATGACGTCGCATTGCAAAGCGTCGACGTCGACCCGGCCGCCGCACAGTTCGTCCGCGACACCTTGCACACTGCGCTGCATGCGCCAGGGCACAGCGTCGCCGCCGCTTTCCTGCATGGCCGCGAGAGTGTGATCCCGACCATGTTTCAGCGCATGCTCGATGCCTGGGGCATCGGTGTCGAACAGGCGCCGACCTTCCGTTACTACCTGGAGCGACACATTGAAGTCGACTCCGAAGATCACGGCCCGGCCGCCGAGCAATTGCTGGAACGCCTGGTCGATGGCGATCCGCAGCGTGAAGCCGAGGTCTACGCCAGCGCCGTCGCCGCCGTGGAAAGCCGCATCGCCCTGTGGGACGG
Organism: Pseudomonas sp. HS6; assembly: GCF_023375815.1. NCBI lineage: Bacteria > Pseudomonadati > Pseudomonadota > Gammaproteobacteria > Pseudomonadales > Pseudomonadaceae > Pseudomonas > Pseudomonas sp. HS6. The sequence goes on from NZ_CP067412.1 coordinate 6,485,806, forward strand.
TCTGCGCCTGAGCATGCGTGAGCCGTTGGCGGAGGTGGCCGAATGAACGCCGCCGACTACCAATCCTTCGCCGACGCCTGGGAAAGCCGCGCCACCATCCGCACCCGACCGCGCCGCGTGCTGGAGGACGACGCACGGCTGATCTACCCGCTCAGTCGCCAACCGCTGGTGCTCAGTGAAACCTTCCTGCGCGAATGCCCGGAACAACGGGATTTCGCGCTGGTGCAGACGCTGTACAAATTTATCAACGACGTGGTGATTTTCGAGACTGAGATCGTCGACAAGACCGCCCGCAGCATCGCCAAGAACCGCTTCGCCGTGGCCTTCCCGTTCGCCTGTCGCTACGACGCCATGACCGTCGTCGTGGACGAGGATTACCACGCGCTCGTGGCGATGGATTTCATGCAGCAGACCGTGGCCATGACCGGCATCGAGCCCATCGAGTTGCCGAATGAAATCGAACTGAGCCGGGCGATTCCTGCCGCCGTCGAATTGGCTCCGGAACATCTGCGCAGCGCCGTGGAGCTGATCTGCGTGGCCATCGCCGAGAACACCGTGACTGGCGATGTCGCGGCGTTTGCCCGGGACGACACAGTCAAGCCGTCGATCAAGGGCCTGATGGCCGACCACTTGCTCGACGAGGGCCGGCACTCGAGTTTCTGGGCGCGGATGGTGCGCATCTACTGGCACACCGCGAGCGACGCGGATCGCGAATGCATCGCGCAGATCCTGCCGGTGTTCATCGGCCACTACCTGACCAACGACATCCAGAAAGCCTTCGACCTGCGCCTGATCGATGCCTTGCCGGTCAACGAGGCAACCCGCCACGCGCTGAAGGACGAGATGGCCGGGCTGGCCTTCCCGATCAATCGCCACCACCCGCTGGTGGGCAACATCGTGCGGTTTTTCCACAACAGCTCACTGCTCGACACACCGTGCGTACAGCACGCCCTGCGCGACTACCTGGTTTGACAAGGAGGCTGACATGAGACGTCTCGACATTTTGCTGATGGGCCGCAGCCAGGCCTTGACCGACCTGGCGCAGGAGCTCGAACAACACGGTCATTCATTGCTGACAGAGGCTGCTCCGTCGATGGATCTGGTGATCGACGACGGCAGTCTTGCGCCGCAGCGTTACGGCGCGACACCGCACATGATCTTGCGTCTGGGCATCAGCCCGACGGGCGTCGGCGGGCTGCCGGTGCTCGATCTGCTGTGCCTCTGCAACTCGACACTGCTGAGTCGCGTGCCCATCGCCGATGAACCCTCCGGCAACGGTCAAGCCTTGCGCCAGCGAACACTCGCGCAGGTGGTGGATGAAGTGGCGCTGCTGGTCAGCCGTTTCTCTCGCGATGCGGAGTATTTCCAGCATGCAGAGACCGCCCGTGCGCCGGACTTCGAGCAGGTGGAAAATCTGCTGTTTCTCGATCATCTGGCCTACGTCCATCGCTTCAATGCCACGGCTAATCCGCTGTTGCTGCAACAGGCACAGATCCCGGTGATAGAGCGGCTGCAACAGAGCCTGATCAAGCATGCCGGACGCCCGGCGCTGCACCTCGCCGAGCAGTCGATCAGCTATCGGCAGTTGCATGATCACAGTCGGGCGATCCAGCAAAGGTTACTGGCGATGCTGGAGACACAACCGCAACCTTGGGTGGTGGGGATTTGCCTGCCGAAATGCGACGCGCTGTTTGCCTCGATCCTGGCAATTCTCGGCAGTGGCGCGGTGTACCTGCCGCTGGAACCGAGCCATCCGCTTCAGCGCCAGCAATACATTCTGGAAAACGCAGGGGCGGTGTTGCTGCTGCATGACGGCGAACATCCACTGAGCGATTCGATGCCGGGGCTGGACGTCAGTCGCATGAACGCTGCTGACGCAGATCTTTCGCAACCGCTGATGCGCCAGCGACCGTCGCTCGACTCTCCGTGCATGGCGCTCTACACCTCCGGCACCACCGGGCATCCGAAAGGTGTGCTGCTCAGTCAGGCTAACCTTGCGCACTTCACCGCGTGGTACGCCGATTACGTGCAGTTGCACGCCGAGAGTCGGGTGTTGCAGTTCTCGTCGCTGAGTTTTGACTCGTCGCTGATCGACATTTTCCCGACCCTGCTCGAAGGCGCGGAACTGGTAGTGCCCGACGACAACCAGCGGCGCGATCCGCTGCAATTGGTGGCGCTGATCCGCCGCCGGCAACTGACCCACGCGTTCCTGCCACCGGCGCTGTTGAGCATCCTGCCGTTGGAGCAACTTCAAAGCGTCGGGCAAATCATGACCGGCGGCGATGTGTGCGAGCCGTTCGTGATCGAGCAACTGACGCGCCATGGCAAGCTGCACAACCTTTACGGCCCTACCGAAGCCACGGTGTTGATCACTGCGCGGCAATTGCAGCCGGGCGACAGCAACCGCAGCCTCGGCGGGCCGATTGCCAACAGTCAGGTGCTGATCCTCGATGACGACCTGCAACCGGTGGCGGAGCAAACGGTGGGCGAACTGTTCATCGTCGGCCCGGGCGTATGCCTGGGTTACCTGAACAATCCGCAGCAGACCGCCGAACGCTATCTGAACCTGGAGTTGCCGGACGGCCAGCGTCTGCGCGCCTACCGCAGCGGCGACATGGCCAAGTGGGGCGAAGACGGCATCGAGCTGTGCGGGCGTCGCGATAATCAGGTGAAGATCCGGGGTTTCCGGGTCGAGCCGGAAGAGATCGAGCGGTGCCTGCGCGAGAGCCAGTTGTATCGGCAGATCGCCGTGGTGATCGACAGTCAGCGGCGGATTCTGGCGTTCCTCGCCCAGCCGCAATCAGACGCCGCGCGCGAGTTTTTGAGAGCTCACGCGCAACAGTTCCTGCCCGACTACATGCAACCGGTGGCGTGGACGGAACTGCCGAACATGCCGTTCGCCGCCAACGGCAAAGTCGACCGCAAGGCCTTGCTGGAATTGCCGGTGAGCGTGCAAGACAGCGGCCCCAAATGCCTGCCGGCCAACGCCGATGAAGCGCTGCTGCTGGAGATCTGGGGCGAGTTGCTGGAGCTGCCGACCAGCGACATTTCCACCGACGAAAGCTTCTTCAATCTCGGCGGTCACTCGATTCTGCTGTCGCGCATGCTCCTGCGACTGCGGGAGGAGTTCGGCCGCAGCATTTCGATCAACCGCTTCATCGAACTGCCAACCATCATCAAGCTCGCCACGCTGGTTCGCGGCACCGATGACAGCGCGGTGCTCAGCGCCCAGGCAATGGCCGACGCCGAGCGACCGCTGGACATCGAGCCGTTACCGATCAGCCGCATGGGCGATGTGCACAAGGTGATCGTCACCGGCGCCAACAGTTTTGTCGGCGTGCACATCGTCGAGGCGTTGCTGGGTTGGGGCGCCAGCGAGGTGGCGTGCCTGGTGCGCGATGGCGGCGGGCAAACGGCGGCGCAGCGCTTTGCCCAATCGTTGCGAGAGAACCGGCTGGAGCATCTGGACCTGAGTCGGGTGCGAGTCTATTCGGCGGACATCACCCAGCCGCAACTGGGCCTGGCCGATGACGATTTCGAGCGACTGGATCGCGAGTTCGGCGCGCTGGTGCACAACGCCGCCAACGTCAATCACGTCCTCGACTACGAGTCGCTGGCGGCGGACAACGTCGAGCCGATTTTCGAACTGCTGCGGCTGTGCGAAGGGCGCAGCAAAAAGGTGTTCAATTTCGTCTCGACGCTGTCGGCCTCCAGCACCGTCGACGACGCAGGCCGGGTGCTGGAATTGCCCGCCGCACCGACGCCGCCGATCTACATCCGCAACGGCTACAACCTGTCGAAATGGGTTGGCGAACGCATCCTCGAACGGGCCCGGGAACGTCGAGTACGGGTCAATCTGTATCGGCCCGGCAACATCAGTTTCAACAGCCTCAGCGGCGTCTGCCAGCCGCACAAGAACCGTTTGATGCTGATGCTCAAGGGCTCGATCCAGCTCGGCCAGGTCCCGGCCTTCGCGCTGAATTTCGACCTGATGCCGGTGGATTTCCTCGCCCGTTTCATCGCCTTCCACGCCAGCCGTTATTCGCCCGAACGGGCGGTGTTCAACCTGCATAACCCGGAGCCCTTGAGCTGGGATGCCTACGTCGCGTCGTTTCGCGAAACCGGCAGCGAATTTTCGCTGGTTAGCGTCGCCGACTGGCAGCAGCAACTGGGCCGGGTCGATGCCGACAACGCGCTGTTCGGCGTGCTCGGTTTCTACCTCAACGGCTTCGAGGAAGACATCGGCGACATCTCCCTGATCGGCCACTCCAACGCCCAGGCCGGTGTGCAGCAGATGGGCGCGCACTATCCGGAAAAATCCCCGGCGCTACTGCGTCGCGGCTGCGACTACCTGAAAGAAATCAACTTCATCTGACTCATCAACCAAGGAGCAACACCATGAGCAATCTTCAACCCGACACCCTGATCAAAAACCCTCACGGCTGCCACGTCGTGTCTTCGGTGGAAGTGCCGGTGGATGCCAAACAAGTGTGGGCGGTGGTCGGCAAATTCGACGGTTTCGACCGTTTCATTCCGGCGTTGTCGCACATCGAGATGACCGGTGAAGGCGTGTCTTCGCTGCGCAAGAAATTCTTCAAGGATGGCAACGTGGTGGTCGAGCAACTCAACTCCCGGGACGACCAGGCGCTGAGCATGACCTGGACCACGATCTATAACACCCTGGGCGTGGCCAACCTTTGGGCGGCGATGAATGTGGAATCGCTGGGCGCGGGCAAGTCGCGGGCAACCTGGACGATCATCGCCGAGCCGGCCAGCGGCGGCCCCGAGGCGCTGCCGGGGTTCAAGGATTTCGTGCAGGGGTTTGCCGATGATGCGATGGGCAATGTGCTGAAGCTGTTTGTGTAAGGCATGAAAAAGCCCGCTGCGGATCACTCCGCAGCGGGCTGTTTTTTGACCGCAAGCGATCAGATCTTGAAGCTGTCGACCAGTTGTTTCAAACGGTTGGCCTGCTGCGACAACGCATCGCAATCCTTCAGCGTTTCATTGAGGTTGGCCACGCTTTGCTGGTTCAGCAGGTTGATCTGGTTGACGTCGACGTTGAGGGTTTCCACCACCGCAGTCTGCTCTTCGGTAGCGGCTGCCACCGACTGGTTCATGCCGTCGATTTCGCCGATACGCTGGGTCACGCTGACCAGACGCAGACCGGCCTGGTTCGCCACTTCAACGCTCTCTTCGCTGGACGCCTGACTGGCGTTCATGGTGGTCACCGCTTCGCGGGAGCCGACCTGCAGCGAGGTGATCATCTTGTGGATCTCTTCCGCCGATTCCTGGGTGCGGTGAGCGAGGTTGCGCACCTCGTCCGCCACCACCGCAAAACCGCGTCCGGCTTCACCGGCACGGGCCGCCTCGATGGCCGCGTTGAGCGCCAGCAGGTTCGTCTGCTGGGAGATGCCTTTGATCACGTCGAGAATGTGGCCGATGTTGTCGGTGCTCGCATTCAGGGTTTCGATCTGGGTGCACGACAGGCTGATCTTCTGCGACAGCTCGGTCATCGCCTGAATCGTCTGCTCGACCACCTGACGACCGTCATCGGCCTGCTCGCTCGCGCCGCTGGCGTGTTGCGAAGCATCGGCGGCGTTGCGGGCGATTTCCTGGGTGGCGGCGCCCAACTCGTTGATCGCGGCAGCGACGCTATTGGTGCGCGCACTTTGCTCGTCGGAACCGATGATCGAGGCGTTGGACGATGCCATGACCCGTTGCGATAGGTCGTGTACGTGTCGAGTCGCGGAGGACACTTCGGAAATGGATGCGTGAATCCGCTCGACGAACTGGTTGAACGAACTGCCCAGCTCGCCGAACTCGTCTTTGCTTTCCACTACCAGACGGCGAGTCAGGTCACCTTCACCCTGAGCGATGTCCTGCATCGCGCGGCCCATGGTGATCAGAGGACGCATCAGCACGGTGATCAACAGGCTCAGGAACACCGCAATCGCACCCACTGCGACGAACATTGCGATCAGTGCCGAGGTACGGAACTGGCTGAGTGCGGCGTAAGCCTTGTCGCGATCGATCGACAGACCGATGTACCACTCGGCATTCGGCAGACCGCTGACCGGGGTGAACGACAGGATGCGTTCCTGACCGTTGAGCACCACGTTCTGGTTGCCCTTCTGGATACGCACATCGGCGTTCGGGTAGATGTCCTTGAGGTTCTTCATCACCTGGTCTTTGTCCGGGCTGACGATCACCTGACCGTCACCGCTGACCAGGAACGCGTGACCCAGGCCACCGAAGTCCACCGAGTTGATGATCTTCACCAGGGTTTCCAGGCTCAGGTCACCGCCCACTACACCGAGCAGCTCGCCGTTCTTTTTCACCGGCATGGCGATGGTCACTACCAGACCGCCGACAGCGGCCATATATGGCGGGGTCAGCATGGTCTGGTCAGCGGCCACGGCCTGCTTGTACCAAGGGCGCTGACGCGGGTCGTAGCCATCCGGCATCTTCGCGTCCGGACGCTGGGTGAACACACCGTTGGCTTGGCCGACGTAGGTGAACTGGAAGTTCGAGGTGAAGGCCGGTTGATCGACCAGCCCCGGGAAATCGGCGTTCTTGCCCTGATGAGCGACGTTCTGCGCGAGGTTTTCCAGCACCAGGATCCGCCCGCTCATCCAGTTCTGCACACTGCTGGCGGTCAGGTCGCCGGCCTGCTGGACGGAGGACTGTAGGTTCTGGCGAATGGTGTTTCGCTGCAGATAGTCGTTGTACAAAGTGAACAGCGCGAACGCCAGGACCACGACGCCCGAGGCGGCCAACAGGATTTTATGGCTGAACTTGAGATTCATTTCATGGGACTTCTTATGCCAAAAGTGGGGATGCGTTCCGGATGCAACATTCCATGTACAGCGCAGGCAGCGTTCTGATGGCCGCTCTACTTTGGTGCACGCATGTCTCACCAGTCTGTCGGCACGTTTCGGAGAAAACTTAGCGCTTTGTAGGAAATGGACGGCATTTCTGCCAGATTCCCGCCGAACGGCGTGCCAGAGCGTTTACCTGTGATTTTTTGATGTCTGTTTCGTTGCGCCGGTTGCAAATTCTGTAACCCTTGATGACAATGCGACTAATTATCATTTGTGACGTTCGGGCTGTCGCGTTCATGTCATCACCTGAGTTTGCAGTACAGGCGCTTTACAGTCGTCATCACGGCTGGCTCAACGGCTGGTTGCGCGCGCGGCTGGGCAATGCGGCCGATGCGGCGGATCTGGCCCAGGACACTTTCGTTCGCCTGCTGCAACGCACCGAGCGTCTGGAACTCAAGGCACCTCGCGCGTTTCTGCGCACCATCGCTCGCGGCCTGGTCATCGACCATTGGCGACGCGAGGAAATCGAACGCGCCTACCTGGAAACCATCGCCCACTTGCCCGAAGCCGAGACACCCAGTGCCGAATCCCGCGCACTGGTGATCGAGCTGCTGGAAAGCATTGCCCGCATGCTTGAAGGACTGAAGCCAAAAGTACGTCAGGCGTTTCTGCTGGCACAGTGCGAAGGTTTGACCCACCAGCAGATTGCCGAACAGATGGGCCTGTCGTTGCGCTCGGTGGAACGCTACGTCGCCGATGCGCTGTATCACTGTTACGTGCTGCGGTACGAAAGCTGATGCCGGTGGATAACGTGTCACTCGCCCGTAGCGCCGAGCCACCGCAACAAGTGGTCAAACAGGCGATCCACTGGCTGCTGCGCCTGCGCAATAACCACGGCAATCCGCGCCTGAACCACCAATGCGAGCAGTGGCGCGCCGAACACCACGATCACGAACTGGCCTGGCAACGGGTGCAGTCGTTGCAAAGTGAGCTGACCCGAAATCTGCGCGCCGTTCCGGGTGCGCAAGTGGCATTCAACACACTGGAAAACAGTGCGCAGGGCCTGGGTCGCCGTCAGGCGTTGAAGCTGCTGTCCGGCGCGTTGTTGATGGGCTCCGCCGCGTGGCTGGCCAGAGACACGTCTGCCTGGCAGCAGTGGAGCGCCGATTACGCGACCGCCACCGGCGAGCGCCGCGGATTCCAGTTACCCGATGGCACGCGGATCGAACTGAACACAGCCAGCGCCGTGGACCTCGATTACACGGCGCAACAGCGGCTGATCAAACTGACGCGGGGCGAGATCATCGTGACCTGCGGTGTTGCAGATGAAAGTTCGTCAAATGACAGACCGCTTCGAGTGCAAAGTCGTCATGGCACCTATGAGCCGTTCAACGCGCGGTTCATCCTGCGTCAGGAAGGCGATTGCACACGTCTGAGCGTCACCAATGGCCGGGTCGCAATTCATTCGCCACGGGCGAGCGATGGCACTTCCACCGAGGTGCTTGCCGGCCAGAGTTATCTGATCGACCACCAACAGGCGCGTCCCGCTCCGCCGCTGGACATGGATGCCGGCGCCTGGGTCGACGGGCTTATCGTGACGCGCAACATGCGCCTGGGCGATTTCCTCAATGAGGTTGGCCGCTATCGTCAGGGCTTCCTGAATTGCTCCCCGCAGGTGGCGGATCTGCGCTTGTCCGGCGTGTTCCGCCTCGATGACACCGACAAATTGCTCGCGATTTTGCCGCAAACCCTGCCGGTGCAATTGCGCTATCGCACCCGCTGGTGGGTAACGCTGGAACGAGCAGTCTGAATTTTTTTGGCGGGTTTTCGTGGCAAGGCCGGCTTAGTCAGTAAGCACTTCAATTCAGCCTTCGCGACTTGCAACGGAAACCTACAATGACTGCGCGCGTTACCTGTAAGAACCCTCTGAATTTCACTGCCGAATCGGGCCTTCTGCGTCACGCCGTTCGGGCTGCGTTGTTCTCCACGGCACTGGGCGTCGGCCTGCTGCCGAACCTGAGTGTTGCGGCGAGCGGCAGTGAGGTCAGCAGCCACCGCTACAACATCGCCGCCGGGCCATTGGGCGAAGCGCTGAATCAGTTCGCGCGCCAGGCCGGCATCACCTTGTCGATGACCCCGCAACAGACTCAAGGCCGACAATCACCTGCCGTGCAGGGCGAATATTCGGTAGATCAGGCGTTGAGTCATCTGCTCGGTGGCTCGGGTCTGGAGGCGGTCAGCCAGGACGGCAGCAGCTACGTCTTGCGCTCCGTCGCAGAAACCGAAGCGCTGGCCCTGCCGACTACCGACATCAAAGGTTTCGCCCTCGGCAACGCGCTGGGCAGCATGGACGGCTACAACGCGACGCACAGCCAGATAGCCACCAAAACCAGCACCGCGCTGCTGGAAACTTCGCAAAGCGTGTCCGTGGTCACCCGCGAGCAAATGGACGATCAGGGCTCGCAAACCGTTTCCCAGGCCATGCGCTACACCCCGGGCGTGCTGACCAACCCCTATGGCGCCACGCACCGTTACGATTACGTGGCGATGCGCGGCTTCAACGATGGCTCGGTGGACAACATCTACCTCGACGGCCTCAAGTCCATGGGCGACAGCGGTACCTACAGCACCATGCAGGTCGATCCTTATTTCCTCGAGCGTGTGGACATTCTCAAAGGCCCGTCGTCGGTGTTGTACGGCCGCAGCTCGCCGGGAGGGCTGGTGGCGTTGACCAGCAAAAAACCGTTGTACGAGGCTTACCACCAGGTTCAGGCCACCGTTGGCACTCAGGGCCAGCGCGGTGTCGGTTTTGACTTCAGCGGTCCGGTCGATGACGACAAGCGAATCGCCTATCGTCTGATCAGTTTGACGGATCAGTCCGACACGCAATTCGACCACAACAAGGAAAAACGCTTCGCCCTCGCGCCGACGGTCAGCATCGATTTCAACGAAGACACTTCGCTGACCCTGCAGGCGTATCTGCAGCATGACCCGGATGGCGGCTATCACGGTGGCGTACCGGCCGACGGCACGATTCATCAGCGCAACGGCAACCGCATCTCACCGCACTTCTTTGAAGGCGAGCCAGGTGTTGATGGCTATTCCCGCGATCAACAGTCGTTCGGTTATCAATTCGAACATCGCTTCAACGACGTCTTCACCGCGCGGCAGAATTTCCGTTACCTCGACTCCAAAGTGAACATGGATCAGGTGTACGCCTATGGCTGGACGTCGCCGACCAGCAACGAGCTCAATCGCTACTACACCGGCGGTGACGAGCGACTGCACGCGTTCATCGTCGACAACATGCTCCAGGCCGAATTCTTCACCGGCGCGACCAAGCACACGGTGCTGATGGGAGCGGATTACCAGCGGCGCAAAACGGTGGTCGACTGGACCAGCGGTGGTCTGGCGCCAATCAATGCGTTCAATCCGGAGTACGGCAATTCCGCTATTACGCCGTACGGTGAGACCAGTTACCTGCGTCGCCTGGAGCAGACCGGGGTTTACCTGCAAGACCTGATTGAAATGGACAAATGGCGCTTCTCCCTTGGTTTGCGTCAGGACTGGGTAGAGACGTCCGAGGAGAACCGGAATGCCGAGGCGAGCCGTCCGCTCGGCACCGAGATCAGCGACAAACGCACCAAACTGACGGGCCGTGTCGGCGCGCTGTACCTGTTCGACAACGGCCTGGCGCCGTACATCAGCTACTCGGAGTCGTTCAATCCCAACTCCTATGCCGACAGCGCCGGCAATCCGCTGGCTCCAACGGATGGCACGCAGTGGGAAGCAGGTCTGAAGTACCAGCCACCCGGCACCGACAATCTGTTCACGGCCTCGCTGTTCCGCATCGATCAGGAAAACCTGGCAACCAAACTCCCGCAGGAAAACTTCTACCGTGCTGTAGGCGCTGTCCGCTCTCAGGGTCTGGAACTGGAGGCGCACATGCAGCTCACCGACAACCTGAAAGTGCTCGGTAGCTACACCTTCACTGACATCGAGTACTCGAAATCGATGGTCAGCACCCTGAGCACCCCGACCAACGTGATCGAGAACAAAGGCAACTCTCCGACTCAGGCGCCGCGACACATGGCGTCGTTGTGGGCGGACTACAAGTTCGACAGCGCAGCACTGGATGGCGTGCGAGTGGGCGGCGGTGTGCGTTATGTCGGCTATAGCTGGGCGGATGCAGAGAACACTATGAAGGTGCCGTCCTACACGTTGTTCGACGCGTCGATCGGTTATGACCTTGGCAAGGTTGGCTTGAAGGGTGTCGACGTACGCCTGAATGCCAACAACCTGACCAACGAATCCTACGTGGCCTCCTGCGCCAGTCTGAACTTCTGCTACATGGGCGAGGAGCGCAACGTCGCCGCCACGGTCAGCTACCAGTTCTAAGCCTTTGTCTTGTGCATAAAAAAGCCAGTCCCTGAGATTCAGGGACTGGCTTTGTCGTATTCGTGGGGAAAATTTCATGCGTTCTTTTTTGGTTTTACTGCACCGGTATATCGGGTTGGCCACGGCTGTGTTTCTGCTGCTGGCGGGAATCACGGGCAGCATTCTGGCGTTCAACCATGAACTGGATGAGTGGCTGAATCCGGAGTTTTACGCGGCTTCGGCCGAGGGGGAGCGTCTACCACCTGGTGAGCTGGTCGATGCGGTGCAATCTGTACATCCGAAGTTGCAGGTCTGGTACATGGAGTATCCGAATGAGGCAGGCCACACAGCCTTGCTGGCGGCGGTTCCACGTAATGATCCAGCAACGGGCAAACCTTTCGATGAGCCTAATCAGGTGTTCTACCTCGACCCGGTCAGTGGTGAGCAAAAAGGCCAGCGCTATTGGGGCGAATGCTGTTTTCAGCGTGAGAACTTCGTTCCGTTCATTCTCGAGTTCCACTACAACCTGACACTGCCCGGTAACTGGGGTTTGCTGTTGATGGGGTTGGTGGCCATCGCCTGGGTGATTGATTGCTTCATCGCTCTCTGGCTGACTTTGCCGCGGGGTAAACCCTTCTGGAAGAAGTGGTCGACCGCGTGGAAGATCAAAGGCGGGCATGCTTATCGGCTCAACTTCGATCTGCATCGTGCGGGGGGGCTGTGGCTGTGGTTGTTATTACTGCCTATAGCCGTCAGCAGTGTGGCCATGAACCTGCCGAGTCAGGCCTTCAAACCAGTGGTATCGCTGTTTTCTCCGATTGAGCCGAGTGTGTATGAGTCCCGAGGGCGGATGCCTGCCAAAGAGCTGGGGATCACCCGATTGAGTTATCAACAGGTATACGAAAGAGCGCAGCAGGAGGGAAAAAGGCTAGGGCTGACTGCTGCGATCGGTGAGTTGTATTACAGCTTTGAGTACAACTTCTACGGTGCAGGGTTTGGACAGCATGACACCGAGGCCCATGGTAAATCCTGGTTGTTCTTCCACGGTACGGACGGGCGGTTACTGGGGCAGGAGATCGCAGGAGAAGGGACGTTAGGAGAGCGGTTTTATCGGTTGCAGTTGCCTATACACGGTGGAAGGATCATAGGCTTTACCGGGCAAGTGATGATCGCGGTATTGGGTGTTCTGATTGCGGGGTTGTCCGGGACAGGCGTCTACATCTGGTGGCGCAAATGGCAGGCTCGTCGAAGCAGCAAGGTCCGCAGAGCGGTTTGAAAATCGGGCTTTTGCAGGCTCTGAAACGACAAAACCCCTGTCTGCATTAGCAGACATACTACCGTCACCACCTGCACCGGTGTTGAAATGTTCCGCAAACTGCTCGACGAAGGTCGTGCTGGCGAGAACTGCGGCGTTCTGCTGCGCGGCACCAAGCGTGACGACGTTGAGCGTGGTCAGGTTCTGGTTAAGCCAGGTACCGTTAAGCCGCACACCAAGTTCACCGCAGAAGTTTACGTTCTGAGCAAGGAAGAAGGCGGCCGTCATACTCCGTTCTTCAAAGGCTATCGTCCACAGTTCTACTTCCGTACTACTGACGTGACCGGTAACTGCGAGCTGCCAGAAGGCGTTGAAATGGTAATGCCAGGTGACAACATTCAGATGACTGTTACCCTGATCAAAACCATCGCGATGGAAGATGGTCTGCGTTTCGCTATCCGTGAGGGCGGTCGTACCGTCGGCGCTGGTGTCGTAGCCAAAATCATCGAGTAAGTAGTTGTAATGTATTTTTCGGGCCGGCATAATGGTCGGCCTGATTTTGTTTTAGGTCAGTAGCTCAATTGGCAGAGCGACGGTCTCCAAAACCGTAGGTTGGGGGTTCGATTCCCTCCTGACCTGCCAGATTCACTCGGTGTGTCTGGCTTTCTTTTCACAGGATCTTCATAGATGACTCCTAAGGCTGAAGCTCAAGGCTCTCGCTTCGATCTGCTTAAGTGGCTTGTAGTGGTCGCTTTGGTGGTTGTTGGCGTTGTAGGCAATCAGTATTACTCTGCTTCGCCGATCCTGTACCGCGTACTCGCATTGCTTGTCATTGCTGCTGTAGCTGCCTTTGTAGGCCTGCAGACTGCCAAGGGCAAGTCTTTCTTTGTACTGGTTAAGGAAGCTCGCACCGAGATTCGTAAAGTCGTATGGCCAACTCGCCAAGAAACCACGCAGACCACGTTGATTGTTGTGGCTGTTGTTCTGGTTATGGCGTTGCTGTTGTGGGGGCTTGATTCCCTGCTCGGCTGGCTTGTTTCCTTGATTGTCGGCTAAGGGTGTCCCGTGGCTAAGCGTTGGTACGTTGTGCATGCTTACTCGGGTTACGAGAAGCATGTAATGCGCTCGCTGATCGAGCGTGTAAAGCTGGCTGGCATGGAAGATGGCTTCGGCGAAATTCTGGTTCCCACTGAAGAAGTGGTTGAAATGCGTAATGGCCAGAAGCGCAAAAGCGAACGTAAGTTCTTCCCTGGCTATGTGCTGGTCCAGATGGATATGAACGAGGGTACTTGGCACTTGGTCAAGGATACTCCTCGGGTGATGGGTTTTATCGGCGGTACTGCTGATAAGCCTGCACCAATCACTGATAAAGAAGCAGAGGCGATCCTGCGTCGCGTTGCTGACGGTAGCGACAAGCCGAAGCCGAAGACGTTGTTCGAGCCAGGTGAAACCGTTCGTGTCAATGACGGTCCTTTCGCTGACTTTAACGGTGTTGTTGAAGAAGTTAACTACGAAAAGAGCCGGATCCAAGTGGCGGTGCTCATTTTCGGTCGCTCTACTCCGGTAGAGTTGGAGTTCAGTCAGGTCGAAAAGGTCTAACTGGACAAGCATCCCAACCCCGCAGCCGTAGGCTGTGGGGTTTTGTCGTCACTGGGATAAACGCGCAAGTAACCGGGGAGCCTTTCGAGGCGATCGAACCCGTAATTGGAGTGCCTCATGGCCAAGAAGATTACCGCTTACATCAAGCTGCAAGTGAAGGCCGCTCAGGCTAACCCAAGTCCACCTGTTGGTCCTGCTCTGGGTCAGCACGGCGTGAACATCATGGAATTCTGCAAAGCTTTCAACGCCCGTACCCAGGGTCTGGAAGCTGGTCTGCCGACTCCAGTGATCATCACTGTCTACAGCGACCGTAGCTTCACTTTCGAAACCAAATCCACCCCTGCTTCGGTTCTGCTGAAGAAAGCGGCCGGTCTGACCAGCGGTTCCGCTCGTCCGAACACCGTTAAGGTTGGCACTGTTACCCGTGCTCAGCTGGAAGAGATCGCGAAAACCAAAAACGCGGATCTGACTGCAGCTGATATGGATGCAGCCGTGCGTACTATCGCCGGTTCTGCTCGTAGCATGGGCCTTAACGTGGAGGGTGTGTAATGGCTAAGCTGACCAAGCGTCAAAAGGCTATCGCCGGCAAAATCGAAGCAGGCAAGGCCTACAACTTTGTAGACGCCGCCGCACTGCTGGCCGAGCTGTCGACTGTCAAGTTCAGCGAGTCGTTTGACGTTGCTGTAAACCTGGGCGTAGACCCGCGTAAATCCGACCAGGTTGTTCGTAGCGCTACTGTGCTGCCACACGGCACTGGCAAGACCGTTCGCGTTGCTGTGTTCACCCAGGGTCCAGCTGCTGAGGCCGCTCTGGCTGCCGGCGCTGACCGTGTAGGTATGGACGACCTGGCTGCCGAAATGAAAGGCGGCGACCTGAACTATGACGTAGTGATTGCATCCCCGGATGCAATGCGCGTTGTAGGTCAACTGGGTCAGATCCTCGGTCCACGTGGCCTGATGCCTAACCCTAAAGTCGGCACCGTAACTCCAGACGTAGCCACCGCGGTTAAAAACGCCAAGGCTGGTCAGGTTCGTTACCGCACCGACAAAAATGGCATCATCCACACTTCCGTTGGCAAGATCGGCTTCGATGCCGTCAAGCTGAAGGAAAACGTTGAAGCACTGATCGCTGATCTGAAGCGTATCAAGCCAGCTTCCTCGAAAGGTATCTACGTCAAGCGCGTTACCCTGAGCACCACTATGGGCCCAGGTCTGGTTATCGACCAGAGCTCGCTGGACGCGTAAGACAAAATTGGCACGAGTTATCGTGCCAATCGAAAGATTGGGGTCCCTGCCTGGCGGGGGCTATCCAAGACCGTAGGCGACGCAAGTCTTAAACCTCAAGCCTACGCAGATGGTGCTCCCGGTTCCTTACCGAATCAGACACCAAAACGACATTCGGTTCCGATCGAATGAAACGGTAACAAGCAGGAGTTAAACCCGTGGCAATTAATCTCGAAGACAAGAAGGCCATCGTCGCTGAAGTCAACGAGGCTGCCAAAGTCGCTCTGTCCGCTGTCGTGGTTGATGCCCGTGGCGTAACAGTAGGCGCAATGACCGGACTCCGTAAAGAGGCTCGTGAAGCTGGCGTTTACGTACGTGTTGTACGTAACACCCTGCTCAAGCGCGCTGTTGCTGGTACTTCGTACGAAGTGCTCAACGACGCGTTCACCGGCCCGACCCTGATCGCATTCTCGAACGAACATCCGGGCGCTGCTGCTCGTATTTTCAAAGAGTTTTCGAAGGGTCAGGACAAGTTCGAGATCAAGGCAGCTGCGTTCGAGGGCAAGTTCCTCGCAGCTAATCAGATCGACGTTCTGGCAACTCTGCCGACCCGTGACGAAGCAATTTCTCAGCTGATGAGCGTGATTCAAGGCGCTACCAGCAAATTGGCTCGTACTCTGGCGGCAATTCGCGACCAGAAAGAAGCTGCTGCAGCCTAAGGCTCGTCAGCTTCTCGCGTTTTTTGTTTATTTCGATGGTCGCGTAGGCCGTCCCCCAATTCAGGAATTGAGTCATGTCTCTGACTAACGAACAAATCATCGAAGCAATCGGCCAGAAATCCGTAGTGGAAATCGTTGAGCTGATCAAAGCGATGGAAGAAACCTTCGGTGTTACCGCTGCTGCTGCTTCGGCTGGTCCAGCTGCTGCTGCCGCTGTTGTTGAAGAGCAAACCGAGTTCAACGTTGTTCTGCTGGAAGCTGGCGAGAAGAAGGTTAACGTGATCAAGGCAGTTCGTGAACTGACCGGTCTGGGCCTGAAAGAAGCCAAAGAGAAAGTAGACGGCGCTCCTCAGGTTGTAGCTGAAGGCGTTTCGAAAGAAGCTGCTGAAGACGCCAAGAAGAAGCTGGAAGAAGCAGGCGCTAAAGTCGAGCTGAAATAAGTATCGACTTTGCTCCTCCAGCCCGAGCGTCAAGCGAAAGGCTGATGGCTGGTGGCTCTTGCCACCGGCCTTTTTCCGTTATTGGCAGCCGACTGGGTCGGTGCCGATAACGAGCTGTAACCACCCGATGCGGTGGCGCAAACCATGGGGTTTGCACGATTTTCTGGCTGCTCCCGTCGGGAGGGGCCAAACAAGCAGGTGACCAAGCTGGGGAACGCTGATGGCTTACTCATATACTGAGAAAAAACGTATCCGCAAGGACTTTAGCAAGTTGCCGGACGTCATGGATGTGCCTTACCTCCTGGCCATCCAGCTGGATTCGTATCGTGAATTCTTGCAAGCGGGAGCGACTAAAGATCAGTTCCGCGACGTGGGCCTGCATGCGGCCTTCAAATCCGTTTTCCCGATCATCAGCTACTCCGGCAATGCTGCGCTGGAGTACGTCGGTTATCGCCTGGGCGAACCGGCATTTGATGTCAAAGAATGCGTATTGCGCGGTGTAACTTTCGCCGTACCTTTGCGGGTAAAAGTGCGCCTGATCATTTTCGACAAAGAGTCGTCGAACAAAGCGATCAAGGACATCAAAGAGCAAGAAGTCTACATGGGTGAAATCCCCCTGATGACTGAGAACGGTACCTTCGTAATCAACGGTACCGAGCGTGTAATCGTTTCCCAGTTGCACCGCTCCCCGGGCGTGTTCTTCGACCACGACCGTGGCAAGACGCACAGCTCCGGTAAACTGCTGTACTCCGCGCGCATCATTCCTTACCGCGGTTCGTGGCTGGACTTCGAGTTCGACCCGAAGGACTGCGTATTCGTACGTATCGACCGTCGTCGCAAGCTGCCGGCCTCGGTTCTGCTGCGCGCGCTCGGCTATACCACCGAAGAAGTGCTGGACGCGTTCTACACCACCAACGTATTCCACGTTAAGGGCGAGACCCTGAGCCTGGAACTGGTGCCTCAGCGCCTGCGTGGTGAAGTTGCAGTCCTCGATATCCAGGACGACAAAGGCAAGGTAATTGTCGAGCAGGGTCGTCGTATCACTGCCCGTCACATTAATCAGCTGGAAAAAGCCGGGATCAAAGAGCTGGACGTGCCTCTGGACTACGTTCTGGGTCGCACCACCGCCAAGGTCATCGTGCATCCGGCTACCGGCGAAATCCTGGCAGAGTGCAACACCGAGCTGTCGACTGAAGTTCTGGCGAAAATCGCCAAGGCTGGTGTCGTTCGCATCGAAACGTTGTACACCAACGATATCGACTGCGGTCCGTTCGTCTCCGACACTCTGAAGATCGACTCCACCAGCAACCAATTGGAAGCGCTGGTCGAAATCTATCGCATGATGCGTCCAGGCGAGCCGCCAACCAAAGACGCTGCCGAAACCCTGTTCAACAACCTGTTCTTCAGCCCTGAGCGTTATGACCTGTCTGCGGTCGGCCGGATGAAGTTCAACCGTCGTATCGGTCGTACCGAGATCGAAGGTTCGGGCGTGCTGTGCAAGGAAGACATCGTCGCGGTACTGAAGACTCTGGTCGACATCCGTAACGGTAAAGGCATCGTCGACGACATCGACCACCTGGGTAACCGTCGTGTTCGCTGCGTAGGCGAAATGGCCGAGAACCAGTTCCGCGTTGGCCTGGTGCGTGTTGAGCGTGCGGTCAAAGAGCGTCTGTCGATGGCTGAAAGCGAAGGCCTGATGCCGCAAGACCTGATCAACGCCAAGCCTGTGGCTGCGGCGGTGAAAGAGTTCTTCGGTTCCAGCCAGCTGTCGCAGTTCATGGACCAGAACAACCCGTTGTCCGAGATCACCCACAAGCGTCGTGTCTCTGCACTCGGCCCTGGCGGTCTGACTCGTGAGCGCGCGGGCTTCGAAGTTCGTGACGTACACCCGACTCACTACGGTCGTGTCTGCCCGATCGAAACGCCGGAAGGTCCGAACATCGGTCTGATCAACTCCCTGGCTGCTTACGCTCGCACCAACCAGTATGGCTTCCTCGAGAGCCCGTATCGTGTGGTGAAAGAGGGTGTGGTCACCGACGAGATCGTGTTCCTGTCCGCTATTGAAGAAGCCGATCACGTGATCGCGCAGGCTTCGGCGACCATGAACGACCAGAAAGTCCTGATCGACGAACTGGTAGCCGTACGTCACCTGAACGAATTCACCGTCAAGGCGCCTGAAGAAGTCACCTTGATGGACGTTTCGCCGAAGCAGGTAGTTTCGGTTGCAGCGTCGCTGATTCCGTTCCTCGAGCACGACGACGCCAACCGTGCGTTGATGGGTTCGAACATGCAGCGTCAAGCTGTACCAACCCTGCGTGCTGACAAGCCGCTGGTAGGTACCGGCATGGAGCGTAACGTGGCTCGCGACTCCGGCGTTTGCGTCGTGGCTCGTCGTGGCGGCGTGATCGACTCTGTTGATGCCAGCCGTATCGTGGTTCGTGTTGCCGATGACGAAGTTGAAACCGGTGAAGCTGGTGTCGACATCTACAATCTGACCAAATACACCCGTTCGAACCAGAACACCTGCATCAACCAGCGTCCGCTGGTGAGCAAGGGTGATCGCGTTCAGCGTAGCGACATCATGGCCGACGGCCCGTCCACCGATATGGGTGAACTGGCACTGGGTCAGAACATGCGCATCGCGTTCATGGCATGGAACGGCTTCAACTTCGAAGACTCCATCTGCCTGTCCGAGCGTGTGGTTCAGGAAGACCGCTTCACCACGATCCACATTCAGGAACTGACCTGTGTGGCTCGTGACACCAAGCTTGGCCCAGAGGAAATCACTGCGGACATCCCGAACGTGGGTGAGGCTGCACTGAACAAGCTGGACGAAGCCGGTATCGTTTACGTAGGTGCTGAAGTTGGCGCCGGCGACATTCTGGTAGGTAAGGTCACTCCGAAAGGCGAGACCCAACTGACTCCGGAAGAAAAACTGCTGCGTGCGATCTTCGGTGAAAAAGCCAGCGACGTTAAAGACACTTCCCTGCGTGTACCTACCGGTACAAAAGGTACTGTCATCGACGTGCAGGTCTTCACTCGTGACGGCGTTGAGCGTGATGCTCGTGCCCTGTCGATCGAGAAGACCCAGCTGGACGAGATCCGCAAGGATCTGAACGAAGAGTTCCGCATCGTTGAAGGTGCGACCTTCGAACGTCTGCGTTCCGCTCTGGTAGGCCACAAGGCTGAAGGCGGCGCGGGCCTGAAGAAAGGTCAGGACATCACCGACGAAGTACTCGACGGTCTTGAGCATGGTCAGTGGTTCAAACTGCGCATGGCTGAAGATGCTCTGAACGAGCAGCTCGAGAAGGCTCAGGCCTACATCGTTGATCGTCGCCGTCTGCTGGACGACAAGTTCGAAGACAAGAAGCGCAAACTGCAGCAGGGCGATGACCTGGCTCCAGGCGTGCTGAAGATCGTCAAGGTTTACCTGGCAATCCGTCGTCGCATCCAGCCGGGCGACAAGATGGCCGGTCGTCACGGTAACAAAGGTGTGGTCTCCGTGATCATGCCGGTTGAAGACATGCCGCACGATGCCAATGGCACCCCGGTCGACGTGGTCCTCAACCCGCTGGGCGTACCTTCGCGTATGAACGTTGGTCAGATCCTTGAAACCCACCTGGGCCTCGCGGCCAAAGGCCTGGGCGAGAAGATCAACCGGATGGTCGAAGAGCAGCGTAAAGTCGCTGAACTGCGTACCTTCCTGGACGAGATCTACAACCAGATCGGCGGTCGTAACGAAGATCTGGACAGCTTCTCCGATCAGGAAATCCTGGATCTGGCGAAGAACCTGCGTGGCGGTGTTCCAATGGCCACTCCAGTGTTCGACGGTGCCAAGGAAAGCGAAATCAAGGCCATGCTGAAACTGGCGGACCTGCCAGAAAGCGGCCAGATGCAGCTGACCGACGGCCGTACCGGCAACAAGTTCGAGCGTCCAGTTACCGTTGGCTACATGTACATGCTGAAGCTGAACCACTTGGTAGACGACAAGATGCACGCGCGTTCTACCGGTTCGTACAGCCTGGTTACCCAGCAGCCGCTGGGTGGTAAGGCACAGTTCGGTGGTCAGCGTTTCGGGGAGATGGAGGTCTGGGCACTGGAAGCATACGGTGCTGCTTACACTCTGCAAGAAATGCTCACAGTGAAGTCGGACGATGTGAACGGCCGGACCAAGATGTACAAAAACATCGTGGACGGCGATCACCGTATGGAGCCGGGCATGCCCGAGTCTTTCAACGTGTTGATCAAGGAAATTCGTTCCCTCGGCATCGATATCGATCTGGAAACCGAATAACACGTGACGCGATCGAGAGCGGGGCAGGATTGCCCGCTCTCTGCTCCGCCAGGAGGAAAGGCCTTGAAAGACCTACTGAATTTGCTGAAAAACCAGGGTCAAGTCGAAGAGTTCGACGCCATCCGTATCGGATTGGCCTCGCCTGAGATGATCCGCTCGTGGTCGTTCGGTGAAGTTAAAAAGCCGGAAACCATCAACTACCGTACGTTCAAACCTGAGCGTGACGGTCTGTTCTGCGCCAAGATCTTTGGCCCGGTAAAGGATTACGAGTGCCTGTGCGGTAAGTACAAGCGCTTGAAGCATCGTGGTGTGATCTGCGAGAAGTGCGGCGTTGAAGTTGCACTGGCCAAGGTTCGTCGTGAGCGCATGGCGCACATCGAACTGGCTTCGCCGGTTGCCCACATCTGGTTCCTGAAATCGCTGCCGTCCCGTATCGGCCTGCTGATGGACATGACCCTGCGTGATATCGAACGTGTTCTCTACTTCGAGAGCTATGTCGTTATCGACCCGGGCATGACTACCCTTGAAAAAGGTCAGCTGCTGAACGACGAGCAGTACTTCGAAGCGCTGGAAGAGTTCGGTGATGACTTCGACGCCCGCATGGGTGCTGAAGCTGTTCGTGAACTGCTGCACGCTATCGACCTGGAGCACGAGATTGGCCGTCTGCGTGAAGAAATTCCGCAAACCAACTCCGAAACCAAGATCAAGAAGCTGTCCAAGCGTCTGAAGTTGATGGAAGCCTTCCAGGGTTCCGGCAACCTGCCAGAGTGGATGGTGCTGACCGTTCTGCCGGTTCTGCCGCCAGATCTGCGTCCACTGGTTCCTCTGGATGGCGGTCGTTTCGCGACTTCCGACCTCAACGATCTGTATCGTCGAGTGATCAACCGTAACAACCGTTTGAAGCGCCTGCTGGATCTGTCCGCTCCGGACATCATCGTGCGCAACGAAAAGCGTATGTTGCAGGAAGCTGTCGACGCACTGCTCGACAACGGTCGTCGTGGCCGCGCTATTACCGGTTCGAACAAGCGTCCTCTGAAATCCCTGGCTGACATGATCAAGGGTAAGCAAGGTCGTTTCCGTCAGAACTTGCTCGGTAAGCGTGTTGACTACTCCGGTCGTTCGGTAATTACCGTAGGCCCGACCCTGCGTCTGCATCAGTGCGGTCTGCCGAAGAAGATGGCTCTCGAGCTGTTCAAACCGTTCATTTTCGGCAAGCTGGAAATGCGTGGTCTCGCTACCACCATCAAAGCGGCCAAGAAAATGGTCGAGCGCGAGCTGCCGGAAGTTTGGGACGTTCTCGCTGAAGTGATTCGCGAACACCCGGTTCTTCTCAACCGTGCACCGACCCTTCACCGTCTGGGTATCCAGGCGTTTGAACCGGTACTGATCGAAGGTAAGGCTATCCAGCTGCACCCTCTGGTCTGCGCCGCGTACAACGCCGACTTCGACGGCGACCAAATGGCCGTGCACGTACCGCTGACGCTGGAAGCCCAGCTCGAAGCGCGTGCGTTGATGATGTCGACCAACAACATTCTGTCGCCAGCCAACGGTGAGCCAATCATCGTTCCGTCGCAGGACGTTGTATTGGGTCTGTACTACATGACTCGTGAAGCGATCAACGCCAAGGGCGAAGGTCGTGTGTTCGCGGATCTGCAGGAAGTCGACCGTGTGTTCCGTGCCGGCGAAGCCGCGCTGCACGCCAAGATCAAGGTTCGTATCAACGAAACCGTAAACGATCGTGACGGCAACAGCGTGAGCGGTACCCGTATCGTCGACACTACTGTCGGCCGTGCGCTGCTGTTCCAGGTTGTGCCAAAAGGTCTGTCGTTCGACGTCGTCAACTTGCCGATGAAGAAAAAGGCGATCTCCAAGCTGATCAACCAGTGCTACCGCGTGGTTGGTCTGAAAGAGACCGTGATCTTCGCTGACCAGTTGATGTACACCGGTTTTGCCTACTCGACCATCTCCGGCGTTTCCATCGGTGTTAACGACTTCGTTATCCCGGATGAAAAAGCCCGCATCATCGGTGCAGCCACCGACGAAGTGAAAGAGATCGAGAGCCAGTACGCCTCCGGCCTGGTAACCCAGGGCGAGAAGTACAACAAAGTGATCGACCTTTGGTCGAAAGCGAACGACGAAGTCTCCAAGGCGATGATGGCCAACCTCTCGAAAGAGAAAGTCATCGACCGTCACGGCGTCGAAGTCGATCAAGAGTCGTTCAACTCGATGTACATGATGGCTGACTCGGGTGCGCGGGGTTCCGCAGCACAGATCCGTCAGCTGGCCGGTATGCGTGGTCTGATGGCCAAGCCGGACGGTTCCATCATTGAGACGCCGATTACTGCGAACTTCCGTGAAGGTTTGAGCGTACTTCAGTACTTCATCTCTACTCACGGTGCTCGTAAAGGTCTGGCGGATACCGCGTTGAAAACTGCGAACTCCGGTTACCTGACTCGTCGTCTGGTAGACGTGGCGCAGGATCTGGTTGTAACCGAGATCGATTGCGGCACCGAACACGGTCTGCTGATGACACCGCACATTGAAGGCGGTGACGTTGTAGAGCCGTTGGGTGAGCGCGTATTGGGTCGTGTTATCGCTCGTGACGTATTCAAGCCGGGTACCGAGGACGTCATCGTTCCTGCTGGCACTCTGGTAGACGAGAAGTGGGTCGAGTTCATCGAGCTGAACAGCATCGACGAAGTGATCGTGCGTTCGCCGATCAGCTGCGAAACCCGCTATGGCATTTGCGCCAAGTGCTACGGCCGTGATCTGGCTCGTGGTCACCAGGTGAACATCGGTGAAGCGGTCGGCGTTATCGCTGCTCAGTCCATCGGTGAGCCGGGTACCCAGCTGACGATGCGTACGTTCCACATCGGTGGTGCGGCAAGCCGTACTTCCGCAGCCGACAGCGTTCAGGTGAAGAATGGCGGTACCGTCCGTCTGCACAACCTGAAACACGTTGAGCGTGTGGATGGCAACCTGGTTGCTGTGTCCCGTTCCGGTGAGCTGGCAATCGCTGATGACTTCGGTCGTGAGCGCGAGCGTTACAAGCTGCCGTACGGTGCTGTGATTTCGGTTAAAGAAGGTGACAAGGTCGACGCTGGCGCAATCGTGGCCAAGTGGGATCCGCACACTCACCCGATCGTTACCGAAATGAAAGGTACCGTGACCTACGTGGGCATGGAAGAGGGCATCACGATCAAGCGTCAGACTGACGAATTGACCGGTATGACCAACATTGAAGTACTCGATGCCAAAGACCGTCCGGCTGCCGGCAAGGACATCCGTCCTGCAGTGAAGATGGTCGATGACAACGGCAAGGATCTGTTGCTGCCAGGCACTGACGTTATCGCTCAGTACTTCCTGCCAGCCAACGCCCTGGTCGGTGTTGCGGACGGTGCGAAGATTGCGATCGGTGATGTTATCGCTCGTATCCCGCAAGAAACTTCGAAAACCCGTGACATCACCGGTGGTCTGCCGCGTGTTGCCGACCTGTTCGAAGCTCGTCGTCCGAAAGAAGCGTCCATTTTGGCTGAAGTCAGCGGCACCATCGCGTTCGGTAAAGAGACCAAGGGCAAGCGTCGTCTGGTCATCACTCCGAACGACGGTAGCGATCCGTATGAAGAGCTGATTCCGAAGTGGCGTCACCTGAACGTGTTCGAAGGCGAACAGGTAAACCGCGGCGAAGTTATCTCCGACGGCCCGAGCGATCCGCACGACATCCTGCGTCTGCTGGGTGTGAGCGCGCTGGCCAAGTACATCGTTAACGAGATCCAGGACGTTTACCGTCTGCAAGGCGTGAAGATCAACGACAAGCACATCGAGACCATCCTGCGTCAGATGCTGCGTAAAGTTGAAATCGCTGAATCCGGCGATTCGAGTTTCATCAAGGGCGACCAGATGGAACTGACTCACGTACTGGTAGAGAACGAGCGTCTGGGCGGCGAAGACAAGTTCGTCTCCAAGTACACTCGCGTCCTGCTGGGTATCACCAAGGCGTCGTTGTCGACCGAATCGTTCATCTCGGCGGCTTCCTTCCAGGAAACCACCCGCGTACTGACCGAAGCGGCCGTAACCGGCAAGCGCGATTACCTGCGCGGCCTGAAAGAAAACGTGGTCGTGGGTCGTCTGATCCCGGCTGGTACCGGTCTGGCTTATCACAGCGAGCGTAAACGTCGCCGTGATGCAGACAAACCGTTGCGCGTAAGCGCCAGTGAAGTGGAAGCTGCACTGACCGAAGCGCTGAACTCGAGCGGTAACTGAGTTCTGCGGAAAATGAGCTAAGGCCCTGATCGAACCGCTCATCGAATCGAGACAATTTGTCGAGGTTCGACGAGCGGGGAGGTCGGGGCCTTGCCTTGACTGGGGACAAGATCCTCTTTAGACTCTTGATCCCCTAAATTTGGCGGGAATTCGTTCCTGCCATTTTGCTTTTCTTGCAAGACAATAGCGTCGCAAGACAACAGTGGAGCTAGTAGATGGCAACTATCAACCAGCTGGTACGTCAGCCGCGTAAGCGTATCGTCGAGAAATCCGACGTGCCTGCGCTGCAGAACTGCCCGCAACGTCGTGGCGTGTGCACCCGTGTGTACACCACTACGCCGAAAAAACCTAACTCGGCACTGCGTAAAGTATGCCGTGTGCGTCTGACCAACGGTTTCGAGGTTTCCTCGTACATCGGTGGTGAAGGCCACAACCTGCAAGAGCACAGCGTGGTACTGATCCGCGGCGGTCGTGTAAAAGACTTGCCAGGTGTTCGTTACCACACCGTTCGCGGCTCCTTGGATACTTCCGGCGTTAAAGGCCGTAACCAGGGTCGTTCGAAGTACGGTACCAAGCGTCCGAAGTAATCGGCCGTTTTGAAGATTTTCATTTTATTGAGTCGATAAGAGTAAGGTCGGGCGCGCATCCTCTGGATCTGTCCCGAGCTAACCTGAAGACCGTTTGAGGGCTTATCAATGCCAAGACGTCGCGTAGCAGCAAAGCGTGAGATTCTGGACGATCCGAAATACGGAAGCCAAATCCTCGCCAAATTCATGAACCACGTTATGGAAAGCGGCAAGAAAGCCGTTGCCGAGCGTATCGTTTATGGTGCCCTGGAAACCGTTGCGACCCGTAAGGCTGGCGCCGATCCCCTGGAACTCTTCGAAAAAGCACTCGACGCCATCGCTCCGCTGGTCGAAGTGAAGTCGCGCCGCGTTGGTGGTGCTACTTACCAGGTTCCGGTCGAAGTTCGTCCGTCCCGTCGTAACGCTCTGGCAATGCGCTGGTTGGTAGACTTCGCCCGTAAGCGTGGCGAGAAGTCTATGGCTCTGCGCTTGGCTGGCGAGCTGCTGGATGCTGCTGAAGGTAAAGGTGCTGCTGTTAAGAAGCGTGAAGACGTGCACCGTATGGCCGAAGCCAACAAAGCTTTCTCGCACTACCGCTTCTAATTTTAGCTTCACTAATTTTGCGAGGGCTTTATGGCTCGTACTACTCCGATTAGTCGCTACCGTAACATCGGTATCGTCGCTCACGTGGATGCTGGTAAAACCACCACCACCGAGCGCGTCCTTTTTTACACTGGCAAAAGTCACAAAATGGGCGAGGTGCATGACGGCGCCGCGACCACAGACTGGATGGTTCAGGAGCAGGAGCGTGGTATTACCATTACTTCTGCTGCCATTACCGCCTTCTGGAAAGGTTCCGAGAAGCAGTACGCTCACGAGCATCGCTTCAACGTAATCGATACCCCGGGCCACGTAGACTTCACCATTGAAGTAGAGCGTTCCCTGCGCGTACTCGACGGCGCTGTCGTTGTGTTCTGCGGTACTTCGGGTGTTGAGCCTCAGTCGGAAACCGTATGGCGTCAGGCCAACAAATACGGCGTTCCACGTCTTGTTTACGTAAACAAGATGGACCGTGCTGGTGCCAACTTCCTGCGCGTGATCGGTCAGATCAAACAGCGTCTGGGTCACACTCCGGTGCCGATCCAGCTGGCTATCGGTTCGGAAGACAACTTCCAGGGCCAGATCGACCTGATCAACATGCAGGCTGTTTACTGGAACGACTCTGACAAGGGTATGGTCCCTGTTCGCAAGGACATTCCTGCCGAGCTCCAAGAGCTGGCTGACGAGTGGCGCAACAACATGGTTGAAGCTGCTGCCGAAGCCAACGAAGAGCTGATGAACAAGTACCTGGAAGGCGAAGAGCTGTCGATCGAAGAGATCAAAGCTGCTTTGCGTCAGCGTACTATCGCCGGCGAAATCGTTCTGGCTGTTTGCGGTTCTTCCTTCAAGAACAAGGGTGTTCCCCTGGTTCTCGACGCCGTTATCGACTTCCTGCCTGCTCCGACCGACATTCCTGCTATCAAGGGTTCCAACCCTGATAACGAGGAAGAGGAAATGGAGCGTCATGCAAGCGACGACGAGCCGTTCGCGGCGCTGGCGTTCAAGATCGCTACCGACCCATTCGTGGGTACCTTGACCTTCGTCCGTGTTTACTCGGGCGTGTTGAACTCCGGCGACGGCGTGATCAACTCGGTTAAAGGCAAGAAAGAGCGCGTGGGTCGTATGGTGCAAATGCACGCAAACGCCCGTGAAGAGATCAAGGAAGTGCGCGCTGGCGACATCGCGGCCCTGATCGGCATGAAGGACGTCACCACTGGTGAAACCCTCTGCAACGCTGACAAGCCAATCATCCTGGTTCGCATGGACTTCCCGGAGCCGGTTATCTCGGTTGCCGTAGAGCCTAAGACCAAGGATGACCAGGAAAAAATGGGTATCGCTCTGGGCAAACTTGCTCAGGAAGACCCTTCTTTCCGCGTTAAAACTGATGAAGAGACTGGTCAGACGATCATCTCCGGCATGGGCGAGCTGCACCTGGACATCCTGGTTG
Source organism: Pseudomonas sp. HS6 (assembly GCF_023375815.1). Classification (NCBI taxonomy): domain Bacteria; kingdom Pseudomonadati; phylum Pseudomonadota; class Gammaproteobacteria; order Pseudomonadales; family Pseudomonadaceae; genus Pseudomonas; species Pseudomonas sp. HS6. The sequence goes on from NZ_CP067412.1 coordinate 6,513,410, forward strand.
ACCGGATGCGCCGTGAGTTCAACGTCGAAGCCAACATCGGCAAGCCTCAAGTTTCGTACCGTGAGCGCATCACGAAGAACTGCGAAATCGAAGGCAAGTTCGTTCGTCAATCCGGTGGTCGTGGTCAGTTCGGTCACTGCTGGATCCGTTTTGCTCCTGCTGACGAAGGTCAGGAAGGTCTGCAATTCGTGAACGAAGTAGTAGGTGGTGTGGTTCCTAAGGAATACATCCCGGCTATCCAGAAGGGTATCGAAGAGCAGATGAAGAACGGCGTTGTTGCCGGCTATCCGCTGATCGGCCTGAAGGCTACCGTGTTCGATGGTTCTTACCACGACGTCGACTCCAACGAGATGGCGTTTAAAGTGGCTGCTTCCATGGCGACCAAGCAACTGGCCCAGAAGGGCGGTGGTGAGTTGCTCGAGCCGATCATGGCGGTAGAGGTTGTTACGCCTGAAGACTATATGGGTGATGTGATGGGCGACCTTAACCGTCGTCGCGGCATGATCCAGGGTATGGAAGACACAGTGTCCGGCAAGGTTATCCGTGCCGAAGTTCCACTGGGTGAGATGTTCGGTTATGCGACCGACGTTCGTTCCATGTCCCAGGGTCGCGCAAGCTACTCTATGGAATTCAAAAAATACGATACGGCTCCGTCGCACATCGTCGAATCCGTTACCAAAAAACAAGGCTGATTCAGCCCCTTTAGGCTAGGAGTTAATTGTCGTGGCTAAAGAAAAATTTGATCGTTCCCTACCGCACGTCAACGTTGGCACGGTGCCAGTGGTTTTACCCGCTTCGATGGTGATGACAGCGCCGTTGCTCAAGGTCACGGTCAGCGGCGTGCCGGCCGGGTTGGTCAGGGTGGCGGTGTAGACGATCGAACCACCCTCGGCCACGGAACCGGTAGCACTCAGGGTCAGATTGGTGGTGTCGACAGTGTCAGTGACCGTGGTCGAAACCGGAGTTTTGTCAGCCACCAGATTTTCGTAGTTACCGCCCGTCACGCCGGTGATCGCGTTGGTTAGCGGCGCGTGGCCGTTGAGCGCATCGTTTGGCGCGGTGGTGGTCACGGTGCCGGTGGTTTTACCCACTTCGATGGTGATCGACTGACCGTTCGACAGGGTCACGGTTACCGGCGAACCGGTGACAGGCGCGCCCACGGTCGCGGTGTAGGTAACGGTGCCGCCTTCAGCTGCCGACTCTGTCGCGGTCAGTTTGACCGTGGTGGTGTCGATGGTGTCGGTGACGTTGGTCACGGCTGGAACGGTGCTTGGCACCAGGTTCTCGAAACCGCCACCGGTGGCGGTCGAAATGGTTGCCTCGACTTTGCCGGCATCCTTGTAAACGTCATCGGCAGGTGCCGCAACGGTCACGGTGCCGGAGGTCTTGCCGGCTTCGATGGTGATCACCGCGCCGTTCGACAGGGTCACGGTCACCGGCGTACCGGCCGGGTTGGTCAGGGTGGCGGTGTAGACAATCGAGCCACCCTCGGCGACCGAATCGGTGGCCGTCAGGTTCAGGTTGGTCGTGTCGACGGTGTCCGAAACCGAGGTATTTGCCGGTTTGCTGTCGACCGCCAGGCTTTCGTAGTTGCCACCGGTGGCCTTGTCGATGGTCACGCTCAGGGAGCTGCCGCCGGCCAGCGGGCTGTTCGGCGCGACGAAGTTCACGGTGCCGGTGGTCTCGCCGACGGCGATGGTGATGGTCTGGCCGTTGGACAGGGTCACGACGACCGGCGAACCGGTCACTGGCGCCGTCACGGTCGCGGTGTAGACCACGGTTTCGCCTTCGGCGACGTTGGCGGTGGCCGTCAGCGACACGGTGGACGTGTCGATAGTGTCATTGACGGTGGTGACTGCCGGGGCGGTGCTGGTGACCAGGTTTTCGAAGTCGCCACCGGTGGCGCCCTTGATGGTCGTTTCAACGGTGCCGGCGTCCTTGTAGACGTCGTCCTTCGGTGCATCGACGGTCACGGTGCCGGTGGTTTTGCCGGCCTCGATGGTGATCACGGCGCCGTTGCTCAACGTTACGGTCACCGGGGTGCCGGCGGCGTTGGTCAGGGTCGCGGTGTAGGTGATATGGCCACCTTCGTTGACGGCCGGCGTCGCGCTCAGGGTCAGATTGGTGGTGTCGACGGTGTCGGTCACAGTGGTGCTGACCGGAGTTTTGTCGGCCACGAGATTTTCGTAGTTACCGCCGCTCACGCCGGTGATCGAGTTGCTCAGTGGTTCGTGACCGTTGAGTGCGTCGTTCGGCGCGGTGGTGGTCACGGTGCCAGTGGTTTTGCCGACTTCGATGGTGATCGACTGACCGTTGGCCAGGGTCACGGTGACCGGAGAGCCGGTCACTGGTGCGCCAACAGTTGCGGTGTAAGTGACGGTGCCGCCTTCAGCTGCCGACTCGGTCGCGGTCAGTTTGACGGTCGAGGTGTCGATGGTATCGGTGACTTCGGTGACGGCCGGAACAGTGCTTGGCACCAGGTTCTCGAAGTTGCCGCCGGAAGCGTCCTTGATCGTGACTTCGACTTTGCCGGCGTCCTTGTAGACGTCATCGGCAGGTGCTGCAACGGTCACGGTGCCAGTGGTTTTGCCTGCTTCGATGGTGATGACGGAGCCGTTGCTCAACGTCACGGTCACCGGTGTGCCCGCCGGGTTGGTCAATGTAGCGGTGTAGACGATCGAACCGCCCTCGGCCACCGAGTCAGTGGCGCTGAGGGTCAGGTTGGTGGTGTCGACGGTGTCGGTGACGGTGGTCGAAACCGGAGTCTTGTCGGCTACGAGGTTTTCGTAGTTGCCGCCCGTCACGCCGGTGATCGCGTTGGTCAGCGGTGCATGACCGGTCAACGCATCGTTCGGTGCGGTGGTGGTGACGGTGCCGGTGGTCTTGCCGACTTCAATGGTGATCGACTGACCGTTGGACAGGGTCACGGTGACCGGCGAACCGGTTACGGGTGCACCCACGGTGGCGGTGTAGGTGACGGTGCCGCCCTCAGCAGCGGTCTCGGAAGCAGTCAGCTTCACGGTCGTCGTATCGATGGTGTCGGTGACTTCAGTGACGGCCGGAACAGTGCTCGGCACCAGGTTCTCGAAGTTGCCGCCGGAAGCGTCCTTGATCGTGACTTCGACCTTACCGGCGTCTTTGTAGACGTCATCAGCAGGTGCTGGAACGCTTACGGTGCCAGTGGTTTTGCCCGCTTCGATGGTGATGACGGAGCCATTGCTCAACGTCAAGGTCACCGGCGTACCGGCCGGGTTGGTCAGGGTTGCGGTGTAAACAATCGAACCGCCTTCAGCCACAGAACCGGTGGCGCTCAGGGTCAGATCGGTAGTATCGACGGTGTCGGTGACCGTGGTCGAAACAGGGGTTTTGTCAGCAACCAGATTCTCGTAGTTACCGCCGGTCACGCCAGTGATCGAGTTACTCAGTGGCTCATGACCATTTAACGCATCGTTCGGCGCGGTGGTGGTGACGGTGCCGGTGGTCTTGCCCACTTCGATGGTGATCGACTGACCGTTGGCCAGGGTCACGGTCACAGGCGAGCCGGTCACAGGCGCGCCAACCGTCGCGGTGTAGGTGACAGTGCCACCTTCAGCAGCGGTTTCGGAAGCGGTCAGCTTTACGGTCGTCGTGTCGATGGTGTCAGTGACTTCAGTGACGGCCGGAACGGTGCTTGGAACGAGATTTTCGAAGTTGCCGCCAGTTGCATCCTTGATGGTGACTTCGACTTTGCCGGCGTCTTTATAGACGTCATCGGCTGGCGCCGGAACGGTCACGGTGCCGGTGGTTTTACCCGCCTCAATGGTGATGACCGAGCCGTTGCTCAACGTCACGGTCACTGGTGTGCCGGCCGGGTTGGTCAGGGTCGCGGTGTAAACGATCGAACCACCTTCGGCCACAGAGCCAGTGGCGCTGAGGGTCAGGTTGGTGGTGTCGACGGTGTCAGTCACTGTGGTGCTGACCGGCGTTTTGTCGGCAACGAGGTTTTCGTAGTTGCCGCCCGTCACGCCAGTGATCGAGTTGCTCAGCGGTTCATGACCGTTCAACGCATCGTTCGGCGCGGTGGTGGTGACGGTGCCGGTGGTCTTGCCGACTTCGATGGTGATGGTCTGGCCGTTGGCCAGGGTCACGGTGACCGGCGAGCCAGTCACTGGTGCGCTAACCGTGGCGGTGTAGGTGACAGTGCCGCCCTCGGCCACCGAGGTATCGGCGCTCAGCTTCACGGTCGAGGTGTCGATGGTATCGGTGACTTCGGTGACGGCCGGAACAGTGCTTGGCACCAGGTTTTCGAAGTTGCCGCCGGAAGCGTCCTTGATCGTGACTTCGACTTTGCCGGCGTCCTTGTAGACGTCATCGGCAGGTGCCGGAACGCTGACGGTGCCGGTGGTTTTACCGGCTTCGATGGTGATCACGGCACCGTTCGACAGGGTCACGGTCACCGGAGTGCCGGCCGGGTTGGTCAGGGTCGCGGTGTAGACGATCGAACCGCCCTCGGCCACGGAGCCAGTGGCGCTGAGGGTCAGGTTAGTGGTGTCGACAGTGTCGGTGACGGTGGTGCTGACCGGCGTCTTGTCGGCTACGAGGTTCTCATAATTGCCGCCAGTCACGCCGGTGATCGAGTTGCTCAGCGGTTCGTGACCGTTGAGTGCATCGTTCGGCGCAGTAGTGGTCACGGTGCCAGTGGTCTTGCCCACTTCGATGGTGATCGACTGACCATTGGCCAGGGTCACGGTCACTGGAGAACCGGTCACTGGTGCGCCAACCGTGGCGGTGTAGGTGACGGTGCCACCTTCAGCAGCGGACTCGGTCGCGGTCAGTTTGACCGTGGTGGTGTCGATGGTGTCGGTGACTTCAGTGACGGCCCTAGATCGTTCTTTAAAAATTTGGGTATGTGATAGAAAGATAGACTGAACGTTACTTTCACTGGTAACGGATCAGGCTAAGGTAAAATTTGTGAGTTCTCTTAGTTGAGAAATTCGAATTTTCGGCGAATGTCGTCTTCACAGTATAACCAGATTGCTTGGGGTTATATGGTCAAGTGAAGAAGCGCATACGGTGGATGCCTTGGCAGTCAGAGGCGATGAAAGACGTGGTAGCCTGCGAAAAGCTTCGGGGAGTCGGCAAACAGACTTTGATCCGGAGATGTCTGAATGGGGGAACCCAGCCATCATAAGATGGTTATCTTGTACTGAATACATAGGTGCAAGAGGCGAACCAGGGGAACTGAAACATCTAAGTACCCTGAGGAAAAGAAATCAACCGAGATTCCCTTAGTAGTGGCGAGCGAACGGGGACTAGCCCTTAAGTGGCTTTGAGATTAGCGGAACGCTCTGGAAAGTGCGGCCATAGTGGGTGATAGCCCTGTACGCGAAAATCTCTTAGTCATGAAATCGAGTAGGACGGAGCACGAGAAACTTTGTCTGAATATGGGGGGACCATCCTCCAAGGCTAAATACTACTGACTGACCGATAGTGAACTAGTACCGTGAGGGAAAGGCGAAAAGAACCCCGGAGAGGGGAGTGAAATAGATCCTGAAACCGTATGCGTACAAGCAGTGGGAGCAGACTTTGTTCTGTGACTGCGTACCTTTTGTATAATGGGTCAGCGACTTATTTTCAGTGGCGAGCTTAACCGAATAGGGGAGGCGTAGCGAAAGCGAGTCTTAATAGGGCGTCTAGTCGCTGGGAATAGACCCGAAACCGGGCGATCTATCCATGGGCAGGTTGAAGGTTAGGTAACACTGACTGGAGGACCGAACCGACTACCGTTGAAAAGTTAGCGGATGACCTGTGGATCGGAGTGAAAGGCTAATCAAGCTCGGAGATAGCTGGTTCTCCTCGAAAGCTATTTAGGTAGCGCCTCATGTATCACTGTAGGGGGTAGAGCACTGTTTCGGCTAGGGGGTCATCCCGACTTACCAAACCGATGCAAACTCCGAATACCTACAAGTGCCGAGCATGGGAGACACACGGCGGGTGCTAACGTCCGTCGTGAAAAGGGAAACAACCCAGACCGTCAGCTAAGGTCCCAAAGTTATGGTTAAGTGGGAAACGATGTGGGAAGGCTTAGACAGCTAGGAGGTTGGCTTAGAAGCAGCCACCCTTTAAAGAAAGCGTAATAGCTCACTAGTCGAGTCGGCCTGCGCGGAAGATGTAACGGGGCTCAAACCATACACCGAAGCTACGGGTATCACGTAAGTGATGCGGTAGAGGAGCGTTCTGTAAGCCTGTGAAGGTGAGTTGAGAAGCTTGCTGGAGGTATCAGAAGTGCGAATGCTGACATGAGTAACGACAATGGGTGTGAAAAACACCCACGCCGAAAGACCAAGGTTTCCTGCGCAACGTTAATCGACGCAGGGTTAGTCGGTCCCTAAGGCGAGGCTGAAAAGCGTAGTCGATGGAAAACAGGTTAATATTCCTGTACTTCTGGTTATTGCGATGGAGGGACGGAGAAGGCTAGGCCAGCTTGGCGTTGGTTGTCCAAGTTTAAGGTGGTAGGCTGGAATCTTAGGTAAATCCGGGATTCTAAGGCCGAGAGCTGATGACGAGTTGCCATTAGGCGACGAAGTGGTTGATGCCATGCTTCCAAGAAAAGCTTCTAAGCTTCAGGTAACCAGGAACCGTACCCCAAACCGACACAGGTGGTTGGGTAGAGAATACCAAGGCGCTTGAGAGAACTCGGGTGAAGGAACTAGGCAAAATGGCACCGTAACTTCGGGAGAAGGTGCGCCGGTGAGGGTGAAGGACTTGCTCCGTAAGCTCATGCCGGTCGAAGATACCAGGCCGCTGCGACTGTTTATTAAAAACACAGCACTCTGCAAACACGAAAGTGGACGTATAGGGTGTGACGCCTGCCCGGTGCCGGAAGGTTAATTGATGGGGTTAGCTAACGCGAAGCTCTTGATCGAAGCCCCGGTAAACGGCGGCCGTAACTATAACGGTCCTAAGGTAGCGAAATTCCTTGTCGGGTAAGTTCCGACCTGCACGAATGGCGTAACGATGGCGGCGCTGTCTCCACCCGAGACTCAGTGAAATTGAAATCGCTGTGAAGATGCAGTGTATCCGCGGCTAGACGGAAAGACCCCGTGAACCTTTACTATAGCTTTGCACTGGACTTTGAATTTGCTTGTGTAGGATAGGTGGGAGGCTTTGAAGCGTGAACGCCAGTTTGCGTGGAGCCATCCTTGAAATACCACCCTGGCAACTTTGAGGTTCTAACTCAGGTCCGTTATCCGGATCGAGGACAGTGTATGGTGGGTAGTTTGACTGGGGCGGTCTCCTCCTAAAGAGTAACGGAGGAGTACGAAGGTGCGCTCAGACCGGTCGGAAATCGGTCGTAGAGTATAAAGGCAAAAGCGCGCTTGACTGCGAGACAGACACGTCGAGCAGGTACGAAAGTAGGTCTTAGTGATCCGGTGGTTCTGTATGGAAGGGCCATCGCTCAACGGATAAAAGGTACTCCGGGGATAACAGGCTGATACCGCCCAAGAGTTCATATCGACGGCGGTGTTTGGCACCTCGATGTCGGCTCATCACATCCTGGGGCTGAAGCCGGTCCCAAGGGTATGGCTGTTCGCCATTTAAAGTGGTACGCGAGCTGGGTTTAGAACGTCGTGAGACAGTTCGGTCCCTATCTGCCGTGGACGTTTGAGATTTGAGAGGGGCTGCTCCTAGTACGAGAGGACCGGAGTGGACGAACCTCTGGTGTTCCGGTTGTCACGCCAGTGGCATTGCCGGGTAGCTATGTTCGGAAAAGATAACCGCTGAAAGCATCTAAGCGGGAAACTTGCCTCAAGATGAGATCTCACTGGAACCTTGAGTTCCCTGAAGGGCCGTCGAAGACTACGACGTTGATAGGTTGGGTGTGTAAGCGCTGTGAGGCGTTGAGCTAACCAATACTAATTGCCCGTGAGGCTTGACCATATAACACCCAAGCAATTTGACTACTCGAAAGAGCATCAGATTGCGGTGTGTGAAGACGCAATGAACCGAAAGTTCGACATTCACAAAAACACCGAAAACTATCCCATACCCAATTTGCTGAAGCGAGACCTTATGGTCACGACTCAGTACCCGGATTGCGTGAATTCTATGCAACGGCTCAGCGCATGGCTATTATTCGGCCTCATTTTGAGGTGAGACAGGCATGCTGACGTTGTTGAACCTTCTGAGGGATGGGCGATTCCATTCCGGTCAGACCCTGGGCGCTGCCCTGGGGATTAGTCGAAGTGCAGTGTGGAAGCAGCTTCAGCATCTGGAGGCTGAGCTTGGGTTATCAATACATAAAGTTCGAGGGCGGGGCTATCAGTTGGCCTCACCATTGGCGTTGCTTGATTCAGTCAAGATAGAGGAAAGTCTAACCGGCTGGTCTGTGAGTGTCTTCGACTCAATCGACTCTACTAACGCCGAATCGTTGCGCGCCGTTGATCGGGGTCAAATGGCGCCCTTTCTGGTGCTGGCGGAGCGACAAATTTCTGGACGTGGGCGTAGAGGTCGCAAGTGGGTCAGTCCGTTTGCCGAGAATCTCTATTACAGTCTCGTACTGCGTATAGATGGTGGGATGCGTCAAGTTGAAGGGCTGAGTCTTGTTGTGGGTCTTGCGGTCATGCAAACCCTGCGTGCACTTGGGGTGCCAGCTGCGGGGCTGAAGTGGCCCAATGATGTTTTGGCTGGGCGGAAAAAAGTCGCCGGAATCTTGCTGGAGCTGGTCGGGGATCCTGCTGATGTGTGTCACGTAGTGCTGGGTGTTGGCATTAACGTGAACATGCAAGCTACCGACGAAATCGATCAACAGTGGACTTCAATGAGGCTCGAGTCGGGAAGAGCTTGCGACCGTAATATTCTGGCGGTTGAGCTGAGTAAGCAGTTACAGCTTTATTTACAGCGTCACCAATCAGGCGGTTTCTCTGCGCTTCAGGCGGAGTGGCAAGCGAATCATTTGTGGCAAGGGCAGATGGTCACTCTGACTGCCGGTATTAATCAAATAGATGGTGTGGTGTTGGGGATCGATAATCAAGGTGCTCTGCGGCTGAATGTGGGTGGTGTGGAAAGAGTCTTTAGTGGCGGTGAGCTCAGCTTGAGGCTGCGTGATGATTCTTGAGCTCGATTGTGGAAACAGCTTTATCAAGTGGCGGGTGCTGAGTGATGAGTCAGGCGCCCTGGTCGCGGAGGGGGTGGTTGACTCTGATGAGGCATTAGTCGCCAGTCTTCGCTCGGCTGATAAATTGTCTCTAGCTAAATGCCGCCTTGTCAGTGTAAGAACAGAAGAGGAGACCAATTTGCTGATTGGTTTTCTCAGGCGTGAGTTCGGTATTTCCGTTGTCCGTGCGACCCCCGCTCGCGAGATGTCCGGCGTCAAGAATGGCTATGACGACTACGAGCGCCTTGGGCTCGATCGCTGGCTGGCGATGCTGGGTGGCTTTCATTTGGCCAATGGCCCTTGCGTGGTCCTGGATTTCGGGACGGCGGTGACCGCTGACTTCATTGCGGCGGATGGTGAGCACCTAGGGGGCTTCATTTGCCCCGGCATGCCGCTAATGCGAAATCAATTGCGTACGCACACTCGCAAGATTCGCTATGGGGATCTTGCGGCGGAGCGGGCACTGACCAGTCGGGCTCCTGGGCGCAATACGGTTGAGGCGGTGGAGCGAGGTTGTTCGCTGATGCTGAGAGGGTTCGTATTGACTCAGTTGGAAATGGCGCGATCCTACTGGGGGGAATCTTTCAGCATTTTTGTCACTGGTGGAGATGCTGAACTGGTGTCGGATGTTGCACCGGGCGCCCGAGTCGTTTCCGATTTGGTGTTCGTAGGTTTGGCTATGGCATGTCCTTTGTCCTGAGGTTTGTATGCGTTGGTTGTTTCTCCTACTTCTGGTACTCAATGTTTTTTATTACGTCTGGCATCAGCAGGAGGCTCCATTGCGTGCAAAGGATGTCACGCCTCTCAGTCTTTATCGTGGTTCGCAGCAAGATATCCGTTTGCTGAGTGAGGCTGGTGATGCCTCGCGAGGTGCGAAGGCCGATGGGCAGTGTCTATATATAGGTGGTTCGGGTCGTCCTGAAACTGCGCAGGCGCTGGAACAGCGCTTGAGTGAGCTTGGTGCGAAAGCTCAGCCTTTGCCGAAAGATCTTTCCAGCAATGCATATTGGTTCCGAATCACGCCTGAAACCCAGCGTTTCCTGGGCGACGCTCAGTTACAAAACCTTTCCAAGGAATTCAATGAGTTAAAACATAAAATAATGCTGTGCGAGGGGGTTGCACCTGCGGAATAGTTTGCATAGAATGGCGCCCGCTCCACAGCGAAGACCTGAAAAGGTTGAAGCAGTAGGGCGATGTCAAAGCAGCTAACCTCAGGTTTTTAAATGAGAAAATGCTTGACAAGGGTTTGGCATAGTATAGAATGCCGGCCTGATTAGGAGGGGTTCCCGAGCGGCCAAAGGGATCAGACTGTAAATCTGACGTCTACGACTTCGAAGGTTCGAATCCTTCTCCCTCCACCAGATTTTAGCGTGGGCTGCAGGCTCCGCGGGTATAGTTTAGTGGTAGAACCTCAGCCTTCCAAGCTGATGATGCGGGTTCGATTCCCGCTACCCGCTCCAAGTTTGCAGGTTGTGCAAAGTGTTACGCTCTTGTAGCTCAGTTGGTAGAGCACACCCTTGGTAAGGGTGAGGTCAGCGGTTCAAATCCGCTCAAGAGCTCCATATAACAAGGCAGATATGAAAATATCTGCCTTTGTTTTAATGGCTAGGGTTGTTTGCTTATTTCTTCTGTGAGGGGTGATATCGATGGCTAAGGAAAAATTTGATCGTTCCCTACCGCACGTCAACGTCGGGGACTTTCGAGGGCGGCGCGGGCGATGATGTGTACATCATCAACGGTGCTGGCGGCACGGTCATCGAGCAGGTGGGTGGCGGCAATGACGAAGTGCGCACCAACTACGGTGTGCAAGGTCTCAACGCCAACGTTGAACGCCTGACCTACACCGGTACTGGCGCGTTCACCGGTTACGGCAATGCCAGCGACAACATCATCACCGGTGGCATCGGCAACGACACCCTGTTTGGTGGCGACGGCGCAGACCAGTTTATCGGCGGCGCCGGGTTCGACATCGCGGGCTACACCGACAGCACCGTTGGTGTGACCGTCAACCTGAAGACCGGCGTGCACAGCGGTATTGCCACCGGCGATACCTTCGTCGATATCGAAGGGATCCGTGGTTCGAACTTCAACGACACCTTCGTCGCCGACAGCCGGGCGATTGCCTTCGATGGCGGCGCGGGGAACATGGACACCGTGGACTACTCGACCTCGGCTGCCGCGATCAACGTCGACATCCGCTACAACACCCCAGGGCGTGCAGGCATCGGTGGCGACGCCGAAGGCGATACCCTGATCAACATCGAGAAGGTCATCGGTACTGCATTCAACGACACCTTCAGCATTGACCTGCTCACGGCGACCTTCGAAGGCGGCGCGGGTGATGACGTGTACATCATCAACGGCGCGGGCGGCACGGTCATCGAACAGGTCGGCGGCGGCAATGACGAAGTGCGTACCAACTACGGCTCGCAAGCTCTCAACGCCAACGTTGAACGCCTGACCTACACCGGCACTGGCGCGTTCGTCGGTTACGGCAATGCGATCGACAACATCATCACCGGCGGCATCGGCAACGACATCCTGTTCGGTGGTGACGGTGCCGACCAGTTCATCGGTGGCGCGGGCATGGACACGGTCGGCTACACCGACAGCACTGTCGGCGTGACCCTGAACTTCAGGACCGGGATCAATTCCGGAATTGCCGCGGGTGACACGTACTCGAGCATCGAGAAATTCCTCGGTTCCAAGGCCGGCGATATCTTCATCGGTTCCAGCACCGCCATGGCCATGGATGGTTCCGACGGTGTCGACCTGGTCAGCTATGAACAGTCCGACAGCGCCGTGACCATTGACCTGAAAACCAATGTCAACGCGGGTGATGCTGCTGGTGACACGTTTGCCGGTTTCGAGATTTACCAGGGCAGCAACTTTGACGACACCTTGTCCGGATCGATCTACACCGACATTTTTGTCGGTGGCGCAGGCGCCGACCGGATCGACGGACGTGAAGGGTTCGACAGTGCGTGGTACGTCAACAGTTCTGCCGGCGTGAACATTAACCTGTCAACCAACGTCAATCAGGGTGGTGACGCCCAGGGTGATGTCCTGCTCAATATCGAACGGGTAGTGGGCAGCCATTTCAACGACACGATCACAGCCAGTGCAGTCGGCAGCCTTCTGGAAGGTGGGCTGGGTAATGACGTGCTGTACGGCGGTGATGGTGGTGACACCCTGTATGGCGGGCTGGTATCCCCGATCGCGCCGTTCGCTGTGCCTGGCGTTGCCAGCGGCCCACAAGCGGACTTGATGTATGGCGGTAATGGCGACGACTACATCTACAGTGCTGCCGACGACGTTGGAACCATCGCCTATGGCGAGGCTGGCAGAGACACGATCGTTGTTGTCCATGGCAAGGCCGACGGCGGTGACGGTAACGACACACTGACGGGCACGGGCAACAACTTCGTGTTGCTGGGCGGGGCGGGCAATGACTTGCTCAACCTTGGCCTCAAGAACCTGTCCGTAGGGCGTGCGCCTGCTGACGGCTATGCCAACGGTGGTGAAGGTGATGACACGTATATCGTCAACACCGGCCTGCTGGTGACCATTCGTGACGACGGCCACAGCACCAATGACACGCTGATCCTGAACAACGTTCAGTCAGCCGCGACGTTGCAACTGGCGCGAGTCGGCGATGACCTGTACCTCAATGACGGCTATTTCCCTGTGTCGGATCCAACCGCCCAAGGTGTCAAATTGCAGGGCTGGTTCGCGGGTGGTAATACCATCGAGCACTTCCAGGCGTCCAACGGTGATGTTCTGCCGATCAATGGCGACGGGTTTGCCATGTTTGGCTGATTCATCTGCCTTGCGTTTATCGAAGGCATGTTGAGCTGAAACGAAGGGAGGCCGATCCAGGTGGATCGGCCTCCCTTTTTTGCACCCGACGTTCGCATTTGCATCAATTCCGATACATTTTTTCTGACGCCTCTCAAGGAGCGATTGATTCCTGTCGATATCAACACATTCGTTGGTCTTAACGTTTGCTGCAATGACGTGTGGTCGACACGCGAACCGGTACTGGTTTCACAACAAGGCAGGGAAGAAACAATGGCGGTAATAAACGGGACAAACGGCGCGGATACGCTGACAGGTACCAGTGGTGATGACGAGATAAATGGATGGGCGGGCAATGACATCCTGATCGGCGGAGCCGGTGCGGACAAGTTGAATGGTGGTGAGAATTTCGACACGGTCGATTATTCAGCGTCCGCAGCGGGGATCAACATCGATATTCGGCCGGGTACCGGTTTGGCAGGTGTCGGTGGTGATGCACAGGGCGATACGCTGACGGGTATCGAAAAGGTCATCGGTACCGCATTCAACGATACCTTCACCACCGAAGCTTCTCTCTTTGCTACCTACGAGGGCGGCACCGGCGATGACATTTACTATGTCATGGGTGGCGGCATTTACTATGTCATGGGTGGCGCTGTGACCGTCATCGAGCAGGCTGGCGGTGGTAACGATGAAGTACGGGTCAGTTACAAGGATCACGTGCTGGCGGCGAACGTCGAGCGCTTGACCTACACCGGCACGGCTTCGTTTACCGGTTGGGGTAATGCCGGTGACAACATCATCACCGGCGGCAACGGCAACGACGTGTTCTATGGCGGTGGTGGTGCCGACCAGTTCATCGGCGGCGGCGGCATGGACACCGTGTCGTACCTTGACAGCACCGTGGGCGTCAGCGTCAACCTGACAACCGGGATCAATACCGGGATCGCACTGGGAGATACCTTCAACAGTATCGAAGCGATGCGTGGCTCAAATTTCAACGACATCTTTGTGGGCGGAGCTACCGCACTGGCACTCGATGGCGGTACAGGCTTCGATCTGGTCAGCTACGAGTCGTCCGCCAGTGGTGTCACTATCGACCTGAAAACCAACGTCAACGCTGGGGATGCCGCTGGCGATACCTTTACCGGGATAGAGATCTTCCAGGGCAGCAATTTTGCCGACACCCTGTCCGGTACTGCGATCAGCGACAACTTCGTCGGTGGCGGTGGCGCCGATGTGATTGACGGTCGTGAAGGGATCGACACCGTCTGGTACCTCAACAGCACCGCGGCGGTGAACATCAATTTGCAAACCGGCGTCAATCAGGGCGGCGATGCGCAGGGCGATGTGCTGATCAACGTCGAGAGCATTATCGGCACACACTTCAATGACATTCTTACCGGAAATGCGTTGGTCAACGTGCTCGAAGGCGGTCTCGGCAATGACACCATTTATGGCGGCGATGGCAATGACGTCATCTACGGCGGCTTAAACACCCAGCCCGGGCCATTCGCGGTCGACGTGGCTGCCGCTGGCCCACAAGCCGACATGTTGTTCGGCGGCAATGGCAACGACAAAATCATCAGTGCTCCGGACGACCGTGGCACCATCGCCTATGGTGAAGCCGGAAATGACACGGTTTATGTCGTCAGTGGCACCGCAGATGGCGGGGAAGGTAACGACGATCTGCTCGGTACGGGCGCGAACTTTGTCCTGCTTGGCGGTGCGGGTAATGATGCGTTGACCTTCGGCGCCCTGGGTACTGCGCCTGGGCAGATGAAGGCCACCGGCTTCGCCAATGGTGGAGAGGGGGATGACACCTATTTCGTCAACACCGGCATGTTGGTGACGATTCGGGATGACGGGCTCAGCACCAATGACACCTTGATCCTGAATAACATCCGCTCGGCCAGTACGTTGCAGCTGGCACGGGTTGGCGATGACCTGTACCTCAACGATGGCTATTCCCCGCCGTCCGATCCAACCGCCCAAGGGGTAAAACTGGTGGGCTGGTTCGCTGGTGGCAACACCATCGAGCACTTCCAAGCGGCCAACCGTGATGTTCTGCCGATCAATGGCGATGGGTTTGCCATGTTTGGCTGATTCAATTGCCTTGTGTTCATCGAAGGCATGTTGAGCTGAAACGAGGGAGGCCGATCCAGGTGGATCGGCCTCCCTTTTTTGTATCCTTCATGGATTACCGGGAAAGACACTCTTGATCTTCCTGAAGAAGAGCTTGCGGGCCGGGTAACTGTAGGCCATCCGCTTGATGACCATTATCCGATTGATATTCCTTCCAGCGAATATTTCATTTTCGAGCCATTTTTCCTTGCGAAGAGCTCAAGCGCAGAGCGTTTTCTGTCGATATCAACACATTCGTTGTTCCAGAAAAATGCGCCGCGATAACGAGTGATCGCCACGCGGGCCTGTACCGGTTCACAAACAAGGCAAGGAAGAAGTAATGGCAGTTATAAACGGGACAAACGGCGCGGATACGCTGATCGGTACCAGTGGTGATGACGAAATAAATGGCTTGGGTGGCAATGATCTGATCACGGGGAGTGCCGGAGCGGACAAGATAAATGGCGGGGCGGGTGTCGATACAGTTGACTATTCGGCGTCTTTTGAAGGTGTCAACGTTGAGGTGCGATTTGGCACTGGCATGGTCGGCAAGGGTGGCGATGCCGAGGGCGATACTCTGACCGGAATCGAGAACGTGATCGGCTCGGCGTTCGACGACATCCTTAGCACCGGCCCTGATCACACAGCGACCGCCATTCGCCTGGAAGGTGGTGCAGGTGATGACATCTACTACATCAACACCGGTACGACACCGACCATCGTGGAACAGGCCGGTGGTGGCAACGACGAAGTGCGTGTGACCGTGATCACCGTCCAAAGCAGTGATCGTGAAAGTACCGCTCTGAGTCAGGGCGGTGGCATCCGGTGCGCTGCCGGTGCTGAGGTTTTTCTCGAAAACGGTGAGTTCACCACCGTTCACGTCGAGGCCGTTGATGGTCACCGGATCGTCGTTATTGTGGATCTGCAGCACGAGGTTCGCGGTGCTGGTGTCACCGTCCGAATCAGTGATCGTGTAGGTGAAAGTTTCAGTGCCGTTGCCACCGCCGTGCAGCGCTTTGAAGTCCGCATCGTTAGGGTTGACGGTGTAGGTGTAAGTGCCGTTGGCATTCAACACCAGGGTGCCGTAAGTCCCGGTGAAGGTTCCGGCAGTGATCGGGCCAGCGTTGGGGCCGGTCGGGACGCGGTCGGCGCCTTGCACGTCGTTGGTCAGCACGTTGCCGGTCAGGGTCAGGTTGGTTTCCGAAGCTGTGCCAGCGTTGCTGTCATCCACGCCTTTTGGCAGGTCGTCGACGATGTTGACGTCGAGATTGGCATTCGCGGTGGTGCCGTTGTCGTCCACCACGGTGACAGCGAACTGTTCGCTCAGGGTGTTGGCGCCGTTGGCGGTCGGGTGTGCATCGTTGTGATCCAGGGTGTAGCTGTAGCTCACGACACCAGTGGTGGCGTTAAACCCGGTGATCGTCAGCGTGCTGCCCAAAGGTGTGGTGACCGATTGCGGGAAGCCTGCGGCTACGCCATTAGTCACCACGGCGATGCCGCCCACAGTCAGCGTTGTCACACCATCCAAAGCAG